>NZ_JBEHFY010000016.1:0-65669 GCF_040225815.1 Corynebacterium sp. KPL2895 | reverse complement strand
GACATATCGAAACGCTGTGAACAGCACAAACAAACAACCCACAGGCCACAAAACCGGTGCGACCTCATCATCAGCATGAAGGAACAGGGCAATAGGGAGGTGCGCGATTATATCGGTGCGGTGGTGGCCGCGGGCGTGGCGCACTTGGCTGCCCGCGGCGAGATTCCCCGCGAGCTGTGCCTAGTGCCGGCACCTACTCGTCGCCGCTCTGCGCGCAGGCGCGGCGGCGATCCCGTGACGGCCGTGTGCCAGGGTGCGGCGCGCCGGCAACGGTCCCTGCAGGTGCGGGAGGCGCTTATCATGGGCGCGAATACCGAGGATCAATCTGAGCTCAATGCGCAGGATAGATGGGCGAATCTACAGGGGCGAGTGGGGGTTTGCGCCCCAGTGAACGGTAAGCCGGCGCTGCTTGTCGATGACGTTATAACCACCGGCGCCACCCTTGCGGCCAGTATGGCGGCCCTACGCGCCGCCGGCGCCACAGTCTATGGGGCATTGGCCTTCGCAGATGCTTAAGGTACATCACACAGTAGGGTGCACGGTGTTACCCCCTAATGCCATCAGGTCATAACCACTGGTATTATTAAAGGTGTCACAGAGGAACAGTTACTGTGATTGTTTCTAGTCCCCACTACCAAAGGGAGGCATCTCAATGTCCCAGCCAAATAATGCTCAGGTAACGATTACGGGCCGTAACGTTGAAGTTCCGGAACACTTCCAAGAGCGCGTCAATGAAAAGCTGGCCAAGATTGAACGCCTTGATCCCACATTGACCTTCTTCCACGTGGAGTTGCAGCACGAGCCAAACCCACGCCGCGAAGCAGAGTCCGACCGCATCCAGATCACTGCGACCGGTAAAGGCCACATCGCCCGCGCAGAGGCTAAGGAAGACTCCTTCTACGCAGCGCTGGAAACCGCGATGGGGAAGATGGAACGCTCCCTGCGCAAGGTGAAGGTGCGCCGTGAATACGTCAAGGGCGGCCACCGCGCACAGAAGGGCACCGGCGAAATCGCCGCCGAGATGGTTGCGGAGGCAGAAGCACAGCGCGCCAAGGAAGAGCGCTTGGTTGATCCTTATGCCGAGACCGTCGAGGATGTTCGCCCCGGCCAGATCGTGCGCACCAAGGAACACCCGGCCACCCCGATGAGCGTGGACGATGCCTTGAGTGAGATGGAGCTGGTTGGTCACGATTTCTTCCTCTTTGTCAATGAGGAAAACAACAAGCCATCCGTGGTCTACCGCCGCCACGCTTTCGACTACGGCATCATCTCCTTGTCTGAGGATGCAGAGGGCTAGAGCCTCCGGCGCCCGCCTAGAGCGCTAAACCTCTTTATTCCCCCTTCCTACCAATCGGGCTATTGCTCGATGAGGTGGGGAAGGGGGATTTGTCATGCTGTGAGTTATCTGTTTTCTTAGTGCTCTTAGTGTGAAATCACTATCGTTTAAGGGCGGGTAGAACGCGACAAGGCCAGCAGCGTGAGTACAATTGCGGGAAGTTAACGAATGTGTCGCGATAAGAAGGACTAACGAATAGTGTTTGGACTTTCCAAGCTGCTGCGCGCGGGCGAGGGCCGTACGGTCAAGCGCCTGGGCAAGATTGCAGACGATGTAATTGCACTCGAGGATCAGTACGCGGAGCTTTCGGACGATGAGCTAAAGGCCAAGACTGACGAGTTCAAAACTCGCCTCAAGGATGGCGAAGAAAAGAACGACATCTTGCTCGATGCTTTTGCTACCGTCCGCGAAGCCGCTTGGCGCGTCCTAGGGCAAAAGCACTACCCCGTGCAGATCATGGGCGGCGCCGCCCTGCACTTTGGCAATGTTGCAGAGATGCGTACCGGTGAGGGTAAGACCCTGACCTCCTTGTTGCCCGCTTACCTCAACGCTTTGGAGGGCGAGGGCGTACACATTGTCACGGTCAATGACTACTTGGCCAAGCGCGACGCCGAGATGATGGGTCGTGTGCACCGCTGGTTGGGCCTTTCCGTGGGCGTAATCTTGGCAGAAATGCGCCCGCAAGAGCGCAAGGAAGCCTATGACTGCGACATCACCTACGGCACCAATAATGAGCTGGGCTTTGATTACCTACGCGATAACATGGTGCGCACCCTTAATGATGTAGTTCAGCGCGGACACAATTTCTGCATCGTGGATGAGGTGGACTCGATTCTTATCGATGAAGCCCGTACCCCACTCATCATCTCCGGCCCGGTTGATGGCTCCTCCCAGTTCTACGGCGTCTTTGCCCAGCTGGCGCCGCGCATGCGCGAGGGCATCCACTACGAAGTGGACCACAAAAAGCGCACCATCGGCGTCTTGGAAGAGGGCGTGGAATACGTCGAAGATCAGCTCGGCATTGATAACCTCTACGCGCCGGAGCACTCCCAGTTGGTTTCCTACCTCAATAACGCGTTGAAGGCCAAGGAGCTCTTTACCCGCGATAAGGACTACATCGTTCGCAACGGCGAAGTGATGATCGTGGATGGCTTTACCGGCCGCGTTTTGGCAGGACGTCGCTATAACGAAGGCATGCACCAGGCCATTGAGGCCAAGGAGCAGGTGGAGATCAAAAACGAAAACCAGACGCTGGCGACGGTTACCCTTCAGAACTTCTTCCGTCTCTATGAAAAAATTTCCGGCATGACCGGTACTGCGGAAACGGAAGCCGCGGAGCTGCATTCCATCTATGGGCTGGATGTGGTTCCTATTCCTACCAATAAGCCGAACCAGCGCACCGACCACTCGGACCGCATTTACAAGACGCAAGAGGCAAAATTTGCCGCGGTGGTTGATGATATTGCAGAGCACGTTGAAAACGGCCAGCCGGTCTTGGTTGGTACCACCTCTGTGGAGCGCTCCGAATACTTGTCGCAGTTGCTTAGCAAGCGCGGCGTGCAGCACAACGTGCTCAACGCCAAGCACCACGAAGAAGAGGGCCAGATCATTGCCCGTGCGGGCCGCCCCGGCACCGTGACCGTGGCAACCAACATGGCCGGTCGTGGTACCGATATCGTGCTCGGCGGTAACCCGGAAGTCATTCTCGATGAGAAGCTGCGCGAACGCGGCCTCGACCCCTTTGAGGATGAGGAAAAGTACCAGGAGGCCTGGGAAGCCGAGATCGACGGTGAGAAAGAGCGCTCGAAGCGCTTGGGTGATGAGGTGCGCGAATCGGGCGGGCTCTATGTCTTGGGCACCGAGCGCCACGAGTCTCGCCGCATTGATAACCAGCTGCGCGGCCGTACCGGCCGTCAGGGTGACCCGGGCGAGACCCGCTTCTACCTGTCCATGCGCGATGAGTTGATGGTGCGGTTCGTCGGCCAGTCTATGGAGCACATGATGAACCGCCTCAACGTGCCTGATGATGTCCCCATCGAGGCCAAGATGGTCTCGAACTCCATTAAGGGCGCCCAGGCGCAGGTGGAGAATCAAAACTTCGAGATGCGCAAGAACGTGTTGAAGTACGATGAGGTGCTCAATGAGCAGCGCAAGGTGGTCTACTCCACGCGCTATTCCATCCTCGATGCCGATGACATCAAGGACGATATCCGCACCATGATCGATGACACGGTCTCTGCCTACGTCGCGGGTGCTACCGCCACCGGTTATGTCGAAGACTGGAACCTCGAGGAACTCTGGAACGCCCTTGAGGCGCTCTACGGCCCCACGATGTCCCCGGAGGAACTCGTGGAAGGCTCCGAGTACGGTTCCCCAGGCGAGCTCACTGCGGAGCAGCTGCGCTATGCCCTCGTCACCGACGCGAACCAGGAGTACGACAAGCTGGAGGAAGCCGTTTCTGCCATCGGCGGCGACAAGCAGATGCGCAATACCGAGCGCATGGTGATTCTGCCGATTATTGACCAGAAGTGGCGCGAGCACCTCTATGAGATGGACTACCTCAAGGAGGGCATCGGCCTGCGCGCGATGGCGCAGCGCGACCCGCTGGTGGAATACCAGAAGGAGGGTGGCGATATGTTCAATGCCATGAATGAAGGCGTGAAGGAAGAAACCGTGCGCCAGTTGTTTATGCTGCGCAAGCAGTTCAAGCAGCAGGAAGAAAACCAAGAATCCGGCGGTGACTCGGGCTCTGGTCCTGCAGGCCAAGAAACCGTAGAGGCATAAAATCTCCGCGCTCTTTTGCACCCCTTCCTCTTCCTCCCCGCCCTCGCGCGGTGGGGAAGCGGGAGGGGCGCTGTTAGTTTTAGAGCAGCCGAAACGAGCGTAGCCCTTGGTCCGTGGCGGAGCCGGTAAAGGCGTGACGGTGCGTGCCGATGACCGCGGAACCGAAGTATTCGCCATTAGGCCGCGCGTGCAGGCTGGTAAGGCGCAGGGTATCGGTGTCGTAGGGGGCTTTTTCGCCGGTGTACCCAAGAGCCGATATGCAGGCGGATGGAATCCGAAAAGCGCGGAGAATTAAGGTGTGCCAGCGGGCGGTAGCCGGCGGCGACCTCAAGGATAAAGACGACCGAGGCTTGGATATGGTGCTGAGCGGCTACCTCTGCCGTCGTGGGCAGACGGCCGTAATGGATGCGGTGCGGGGCGATGTATAGCTTGAGATGAGAGTAGCCGGGAATGGGCTCATACATGGTGAAATGAGTGCTCCTGCAAAAAGGGCAGGGAGGCGAACGCGTGATAATTATCTCATGGGGGCGCTGCGCGCGCTATTTCTGGCAGTTTCCTGTATGAGGCGGGCGAGAATATAAGCGCAGTTCGCTATACTTTCGGGAGTTACAAAGTATTCGTGTACTGAAGGATTAAAAATTATGCGTGGTCTCATCATTGACTATGTCGGCGTCCTCGATGGCGCTGAAGAGGACAATCGCCGCTGGAAGGCTCTGCTGTCTGCGGCGAAGGCAAATGGTGCCGCAACCGCTATTCTGTCTAATGACCCGGGTGGTTCCGGAGCCGAGCACATTCGCGAGTGGGATTATCGCGGCAACGTTGATGCCGTGGTGTTGTCTGGAGAAATCGGGGCGGAAAAGCCGGAGGTTGCGGCCTTCCAAGCGGCTGCCGATGCCCTCGAGCTGCCCTTGAGCGATTGCGTCATGGTCGATGATTCGATCCTTAACGTGCGCGCCGCCGTCGATGCCGGAATGATCGGTTTCTTGTACACCAGCTTCGACCGCGTTTCTGTAGAAATTCAAGCCGTATTCGATATTGAAGGGGAATTTTAGTGGCTGAAGCCCGCGTCTATATTCCGGCGACCTATGCCATGCTGGCGGAGCTCGCAGAAACCGGAACGCTCGCGGCGCGTTCCGGTTGGGGTTTCATGGTTACCCCGGCTCTGCGGGATTTTTATACCGCAGGCGATGAAGAAGAGATCGCCTACTCCGCCTTCCTTGAGGCCTCTATGGCCTCGCTGCGCCTGTTGACCATTGGGGACGAGGAGAAGTTCCCGCACCGGCGCGTGGTCATTTCCATCGACGTTGACGACACTGCAGTCACCCCGCGCCCAGATATGGGTGAGCCGGTGGTAGAGCTCCAGCCAGCGCAGTTTGGCACCGATAACCTCGCCGCCATTCACGTGGATATTGAAGAATCCGAAGAGGCAACCGCCAAGGCCATCGAAGCCATCGATTCCGCGGACCTGGGCGATGAGGATGCGGAGCTCGCGGTGGGTGATGCCCTGGATAACTTCATGGCCTTCTACCACCCAACGGAGCTGCCGTTCCTCGTGGAATTGCTCTAAGCCGCGCTAATTTTCCCACTCCACGTTGGTGCGCAGGGCTTGTAGTAGCCCGCGTACCGCATCGCGGCGGCGGGCGGTAGCGGTGCCCTCGGGAATGACCTCTGGATCATCGAGCCCGCATTCAGGATCCGCCGGTGGCCCAGCGTGCGTACAGCCGCGCGGGCACTCCTCAATAGCCGCGGCGAGGTCCTCGAAAACGCCAAGGACGGTATCCGCGTCCACATGCGCCAGCCCGAAGGAGCGAATGCCCGGCGTATCGATGATCCAGCCGCCCTGAGATTCGGTTCCTGGAGCGTCGGTGGGCAAGGGGAGGGCCACCGATTGCGTCGAGGTATGCCGGCCCTTGCCGATGCCCGATACTTCCCCCGTTTCCCTTTCTGCATCTGGAACTAGCCGGTTGACCAGCGTGGACTTGCCCACCCCGGAATGCCCGATGAGCGCGGTAATATGGCCATCTACCTGCGCGCGCACGGCATCTAGGCCATCCTCGACTCCGGCTTCGACTACCGTGACATCTAGGTCGGCGAATTCTTCTGCAAACGGCGTTGGATCTGCGAGATCCGTCTTGGTCAGGCACAAGATGGGGTGGAGGTTGCCCACGAACGCGGCAATCAAGGCGCGCTCGACAAAGCCGGATCGCGGGGGAGGGTCTGCCACGGCGGAAACGATCAGCAATTGATCGGCATTGGCCACCACGATGCGCTCATACGGATCCGTGTCATCGGCGGTGCGGCGCAGCACGGAGGTGCGATCCGCCAGCTTGACGATGCGCGCCAGCGTGTCCTTGGCACCAGAGGTATCACCAACCACGCCGACGCGGTCACCGACCTCGATGGCGGTGCGGCCCAGCTCGCGGGCGCGCATGGCGGTGACTTGGGGGCCATCGTCAAGCGCAACGCCCCACCGCCCGCGGTCCTTGGTGATTACCATGCCGTATTTGGCATTTTTGTGCTTGGGCCGATCCTTGGTGCGCGGGCGCGAGCCCTTGCCGGGGCGCACGCGCACATCAGATTCATCAAAGGAACCGAAACGTCTAGCCATGTAAATACTGTTGGTCGGGGTGTAACATCGTCTCCCACATGCGGGCGAAACCGGGCAAAGTCTTGGAGGTGGTGGAAATATCCTCAATCTGGATATCAGGGACCTTCAAACCCAGAATGGCGCCGGCAGTGGCCATGCGGTGATCGGCATAGCACGGCCAATCGCCGCCGTGAAGTTCGGCGGGTTCGATCACTAGGCCATCGTCAAGCTCGGTGACCCTGCCGCCCAGTGCATTGATATTCGCTGCGAGCGCCTGCAAACGGTCGGTCTCGTGGCCGCGCAGGTGGGCGATGCCTGTGAGTCGCGACGGCGTTTCCGCGAGCGCACACAGGGCCGCAACGGTGGGGGTAAGCTCCCCGATATCGCCCATATTGCGCTCGATGCCCTGCATCTTTCCCGCAGGGTTGCCCACTGCGGTCACGCTATTGTGCTCCTGGGTTACCATCACACCCATATCCAGCAGGATCTGCCGGATGGCATCGCCTGGCTGGGTGGTATTTGCCGGCCAATTCTTGATGGTCAAGCGCCCGCCGGTTACCGCCGCTGCGGCGAGGAATGGCGTGGCATTGGAGAGATCCGGTTCGATGAACCATTCGCGCCCGGCAATGGGGCCGGCGTGCACCGTCCACGTCGTGCCGTCAGAATCCACGCGCACGCCCGCCTGGCGCAGCATGCCCACCGTCATTTCCACGTGCGGCATGGACGGCAGCTGGCCGCCCTCGTGGGTGAGTTGAATGCCCTGGGAAAAGCGCGCCCCGCTGAGCAGCAGGCCGGAGACGAACTGGGAAGAACCAGAAGCATCGATGGTGACCTTGCCGCCTTCTGGTACGCCGTTGGAGGACACCGTAAAGGGCAGGCTACCTCCTTCCACATCAACGCCGAGGCTGCGCAGCGCATCCAGCGTCGTGGACATGGGGCGGTTGTAGGCTTGCTTATCGCCATCGACGCGCACCGGGCCATCCGCGAGCGCCGCGACCGGCGGCACAAAACGCATTACCGTGCCGGCCAGCCCGCAATCCACCGTGGCACCGTGCAGCTTCCCAGGCTGGACGTGGATATCGGCGCCGTCATGGGTGAAGCGAACCCCCATGGCACTGAGTGCGTCCTCCATCAACTGCGTATCGCGCGATACCAGTGGGGCGTGCAGGATGGACGGGGAATCTGCCAGCGCGGCCAGGATGAAGGCCCGATTGGTAATAGACTTCGATCCTGGCACCTGGTGTTCCCCCGTAACGGGGCTGGTAGCCAGCGGGGCGGTCCAAGGTTGAGACATAGTGTCCATAATAGAGGGCATGTGCGGAAGATTCGTTCTTTTTACTGAGTCCCTCCTCGATGAGGTGGGTAATCTCCCGGGAATCCAGGACGTCCACGCCCCACAGGGCACGCCCGGGCCGCGATATAACATTGCCCCGACCCAGCCCATTCCCATCGTGCGCGTGCGCGAAGAACTGGCGGAAGTCGATCCCGCGCGGTGGGCGCTCTTGCCGCAGTGGAAGAAAGACCTAGATGGCCCGCCGCTTTTTAATGCCCGGGCAGAAACGGTGGCGAGCAAGCCATCTTTTCGCACCGCCTTTAAAATCCAGCGCTGCCTTATCCCCATGAACGGCTATTACGAGTGGCACAAGGATGGCTCCACCAAGACGCCGTACTACGTCCACCCAGACCAGGGACTGCTGTGGGCCGCGGGGCTCTGGGATACCGGGTTGGATCGGCTCTCTGCCACCGTCGTGACCACCGCGGCTACCGAAGAGATGGAGTGGCTGCACCACAGGTTGCCGCGATTTTTGGCGCCGGAGGAGATGCACACCTGGCTCGAGGGTAGCGCCGAGGAGGCCAAGGAGCTGCTAGCGCCCACGGGCCTGCGAGGGTTTGAGTACCACGCTGTGGACAAGGCCGTGGGGACTGTCTCTAATGACTATCCGGAGCTACTCATCCGCCAGTAGATCGGTAAAGTCAGCCCCGCACAAGCGCGCGAGGTCTTCTGCGTTGAGCTCAATATCTAGGCCGCGGCGGCCGCCGGAGATAAAGACAGTATCGAAAAGCACCGCGGATTCCTCGATCACCGTGGGCAGCGGGTTCTTTTGTCCGAGCGGGGAAATACCGCCATGCACGTAGCCTGAGGATTTCTCGGCATCGTGCACCTGCGCCATGGCGGCCTTAGATACGCCAAGGGCAGCGGCGGCCTTCTTGAGGCTTAAATGGTGCGTGGTGGGAATCACGCACACCGCCAACTCGCGGCGCGGACCTTTGCCCGCGGTGAGATCAATGATGAGCGTTTTCAGCACGCGTTCGGGTTCTACGTCTAAGGCCGCCGCGGCGTGATCACCAAAGTGATCCTTGCCCGCCTCGAAGGTGGATATGGAGTGTTTGACTCCGGCATCTTCGATGACTTTCAGCGCCGGGGTAGCGGCATGCGGGGACTTTTTGGCCATATAGGAATTTTAGCGTGAGACGTTAGGATAGATTGTGTGGTTAAAGAAACAGTGAGCGAGAAGGAGCTGCAGCGCCGCTTTGAAAAGGAAGCGCTCCCGCTGCTCGATCAGCTCTATGGCGGCGCGCTGCGCATGACGCGAAACCCGCAAGACGCGGAAGACTTGGTGCAAGAGACCTATCTGAAGGCCTATAAGTCCTTTCATTCCTTTAAGCAGGGAACGAACCTGAAGGCATGGCTTTATCGCATCATGACCAATAACTACATCAACTCCTATCGCAAGGCGAAGCGGCGTCCTACCGAGTCTTCTGCCGATGATCTGAGTGATTTTCAGCTCTATACCACCGCAGGGCACGATTCCACCGGGTTGGAATCCGCTGAGGTGGCAGCGCTTAAAGAGATGCCAGATAGGTCCATCTCGCAGGCCATTAATGACCTGCCGGAGGATTACCGGATGGTGGTCTACTACTCCGATGTGGAGGGCTTAGCGTACAAGGAAATCGCCGAAATCATGGATACTCCATTGGGAACGGTGATGTCTCGCCTGCACCGTGGAAGAAAAATGCTCCGGAAGGCGTTGAAGGACGTAGCACGTGAACAAGGAATTGGATTAGAACACCCGGACATGGAGGAGAAGTAATGGAAGGCGCAACCGGAAAGAACTGTGGTGCGTGTAGCTCCACTGAGGTACACAACCTATTTTGCGAGCTTCTCGATGAATCCACGACCTACGCCCGCGCTTTAGCCATCCGCGAGCACATCGCCCAATGTGATTTTTGCCAGCAACGACTAGAGCGCGAAGAGCTCGTCCGCTCCCTCGTGCGCAATTGCTGTGCCGGCCAAGCTAAGGCACCGCAATCGCTGCGCCGCCGCATCTCGATAGAAATTACGGAGATCGAATCCCGCTGGTAAAAGTGTCATTTAGAACTGAGAACGCCTCGCAACAAGAGTCGAGGCATTTCGTACTGCTGTATTTCCTCTTCCAGTTCAGAAGCATACATACCGTCAGGCGCCCTCTGCCGAAGCGGTGCTGTAGAAAAAATTTCCATAGGATCTCACTCGCAGCGGTCAACCCGCGAGTCAAACCCTACCCACACGCCCTGGGGCGTAATGCGAGTGGATAGGCAAATAGTAGGGGCCTAACACTGACGTGTCCATTTTCTGGGGTCATGTCCAGCCCTGACTGGTAAATACGCATCCTGCGAATAGTTGAAGAACGGGTTCTGTTTTTGGGCTGGTACCTCTCTGGTGGTACCAGCGCTAGTTTTTCTGAATTCGCTGGCGGTAGTAATCACGATTGTCTTCTTGCATGTGAGCAAATTCCATGAGTACGCCCGGCCAGATGGGATACGTATCGATAAGGTTTTCTGCGATGTTTAGCAACGGTGAAAAAGCGATCTCGCCCCATCTGATGCCTATGCCGACTCTTTCGGAGTAGGCCGTGCTATTTAAAGGGCCAAGTGCCCACTGACTCCCTGACATCGCATTCATCCATGTGCCGTTGATAGCGAGGATGCGGGATACTTTCTCTTCATAGCTGTGTTTAGAGTTTAAGATTTCGAGTACGATCTCGAAGGGAAACTCTTTTGTGCCATCGGTGACCTGCTTGCGCTGAAGAGGCGTCAACTCTGCAAGTGTCGTGGGGACTGTTGTTGAAAGGAAGTCTTCCAGCCTATTTCCGAATTGTTGATGATATCCGTCAAGCCACATTAGGTTCCTTTCGGGCTATGCAGGGCGTATAACCCAAGCCCCTGAATATTGATTTAAAGTCTTGTCGAAAAGCAGGTTGCGGATATAGCCCAGTCCCCAGTTTTGCTGTCTTCTTAGACGATTGAGTGTATTCCAGCATTCACTTTTCTACAAGGAAGATTTGGCTGTTGTGTCCTGAGGATTCAAGATTCGGCTCTGTGGGGTGCAGCAGAGACGTTGTCGAAGTGCAGAAGGCGAGAATCGCTGCCCCGAGGATAATTATGCGCCTAAATCGGTTTCTGGTGTCAGCAAGATTTAGCATGTCTCTATTCCATCAATTTGGGCGTAGTGAGGAGCGATGTTTGTGCGGGTTCCGGCTACTACCAGTTTGCACGGTGAGTCTCGGGCTAGTCCGGCATACTCGTCGTCGTCAAGTGTCTTTCGCCTTGAGGAGGTAGTTGAGGCGAACAGCTTACGGACGATGGGCACCCATATGTAACAGGGGCCACCATCGCCGATCGCTATACCTGCTAACGGAAGCCGGCAAAAGGAAACCACGAAATGAGTTCAATTAGTGCACTTCGGGGAAGCTATGACCGATGTCCCGATATGGACCAGTAGTATCAACCCAAAATGAGCGCCCTGGTCGCTACTGCTCCGAGAGTCGGATTTCTAATAGAAAGATTAAAAACCCGGCCGTACGAGTTCTTAAGGTGAACTGGTACGAAACCGGGCTTTATAATATGTGCTGTACGTTATGCGCCAGGACGCTTGCCGTGATTAGCGGCCTTCTTGCGGCGATCCTTGCGCTTGCGACCACGCTTGCTCATTGCGCACTCCTTCGTTGAGGGTTTCTGAACTTTATTCAACTGTAGCGGCTAAGGGCGCCGAAACGAAAATTGGGGCGGGGGTTAGGTTCCCCGGGTCCGCGCTTTTAGGCGGAAACGCGGGAACGGCCGCGGCCGCGGTTGCGGCGACGCTTGAGGGCGCGGCGCTCCTCTTCAGACAGGCCGCCCCAGACGCCGGCGTCGAGGCCAGACTCGAGTGCCCAGTTGAGGCAGGAAGAAGCGACGGGGCAGCGGTTGCAGACCAGCTTGGCCTTAGCGATCTGGGTAAGGGCAGGGCCGGAGTTACCTACTGGGAAGAACAGCTCTGGGTCTTCGTCGCGGCAAACGGCTTCGTGGCGCCAATCCATGATTGATATCTCCTAACAAATTTTTGACAGCAGTAAATACGAGCGCAATCCGTGCGGGACAGGAAAGCACCTTGATTTTTAGGTGGTGTGTGAACTGGTCTGCTAGCAGTGGGGCCCGGTCTCGAGGTCGGGCCAGCGTCGCCGCCGCCTATGGTTCACGGTGTTGTTACCTGAAGTTTCCTCCAGGTTAAGAAGAGGTTTACGCCCTCTTTCTTTTTGCTACTAGAGAATCATGACATGTTTACCCGATCGCCGCTAGGGGTACAGGCTAAATTGTGGTTAACATCACGTTAATAGGCGCGGTGTGGGGGCCATAAATGCCAAAATCAAATTTTAAAGAATCCTGTGAGAATCGCTGTGAGCTGCAGCTATAGGTGCTATGTGGTGAGTGTGGTGAGGGAGAGACCGTCAAATCTCCCAGTTCAGCCCTCTGCCCCCGCGCTACTGCAGGCAACATCGAGGCCCCGCCGTGGGTGGCACAGAAAAAATCCGCGCCGCATTAGTAGACTGGGGATTTGTGTCTAAGCAGAACAAACGCCACGTAAATAAGCAGCAGCGAGATAAGTCGGCAGCGCCAGCGGCAGCACCGGATAGTGCCCCGCAGTCGGTGCTTATAGGCGCAGGCATTGCCACGGTGCAATCCATCGCGGTTATTTGTTTTGGCATATTCCTCATCGTGCGCGAAGCGGTGGGCGCGGAAAATGACTCGATGGTTTCTGATTCCGGTTCGGGAAGCTTTGTGGGGCTTGGCACCGCCATCTTTATCTTCATTGTCTTTGGGTTTGTCATCGCAGGCTCCTGGGCCATGGTGAAAGGAAAGCGATGGGGAAGAGGCGCCGTGGTCCTCGTAGAGCTCATCTTGGGTGCGAGCGCGTTTCAAATGTATAGCGGTGGATCACCGGTACTGGGGACTATCACCCTGTTAAGCGCGGTCGCGGTGCTTTATCTCTTGATGTTTAGACGCGAGTCCTCAGAGTGGGCCGCCTCGAATTTCTAAGGGCCACTCGCGTTTGGGCCACTCGCGCGGGGCCCACGAGTGGCACTCGCTTAGTCGCTGCTGAGGCCAACGACGGTATCGCCGCGGGTTTCTACAATGGTCTCGCCCGCCAACGTGAGGTGGACAGGACCGCAGTAATCTCCGCGGTCGACGGCAATTTCGCGCAGTACCTTACCGGTAGACCAGTCCACGACAGCTATGCCCTTTTCGGTGGGCATCAGCATGCGCCCAGCCACTGAAATCGGGGTGCCGATGGCGCCGTCGATAACGTGATCGACGCGCAAATCACTGGGGGTTAGGAGGTAGAGGCGCTGCCCATCAAACCACGTCATATGGTGCGGGAGATCCGCAACGGCCGGGGCGAAAGGGCTTGTGCCGGAATCGATGGCGTCGGAAGGCTTTACGGGGGTAGAAGAAAGCTTTTCGCCTTGGTTGTTATAAGACTCAATGCGGGGTTCTGGGCCAGGGATATAGACCGCGGCGGCGTCTTGGCCCACCGCGATAAGCCGAGCTCCATCGCGATCGATGGAGACATCGGCGTCCATTTCTGGTTCCCGGGAGTCCTCCGGGGTGGTGGTTTGAAACCTTAACCAGGTGGTGTGAGGTTCCTCAGGGCACGATTCCGTCAGTGCGAGGTTCTCGGTACGCGTGAGCGCCGAAGAAATGGTGCACTCCTCGTGCGGTTGCTTCTGCGCCTCCTGCTTGGCCTCTATGTCGCCGTATTCCACGGTACGCACGAGATCTGAGCGCCATAGATCGATTCGCCCGGCAGAAACGGTCCCTGCCCGGTCATTGGATTGCACAGGTATAACGTCCGGGGAATTGATAGCGCTGCGGGTGGAGTCATATTCGCCCGTCGCGGCGTTGATGGCCACCGTATCCCCGCAGCCCACGCCCGTGCGATAGGTGGCAACCACCTTGCCCCAGGCAGTCGATAGCGAGCAGAGTTCGGCATCGCTGCGGGTATAGGTCCAGGCCGTGGAGCCATCGGCATTGGTGGCAGTGAGCACATCGCCATCGTGGCTAATGCTCAACCCGTAGGCGGAAATGGCGCGGTATTGGCCGGGTACGGGCTGGTTGGGAAGGCTGTAGGCAGTGGTGAGGGTGGAGGGGACATCGGCAAGCACAGCGGCATCGCCTTCCCCAGGAACCGCCTCTTGGTGCAGGTCCGCCTGGTGGATATTGGCGGTGGCGACCGCGCCGCCCACCGCGATGGCGCAGATAGCGCCGATGATGCCGGTGGCCTTCCAATCCGCCGCGGTTGCCCGCAAGATGGGGGCCTTAGTCATCGGCGCCCTCCTCGGGGCGTGCCATTACCGCGCCGAGACCCGCCCCGGGACCGCGATTGGGCTTGTCCCGCGGACCGCTTATGCGCCGGAAGTTGGCCAATCACGCTGGTGGCAGGCCCCACCTTTTCCTGCACGCCAGCGGGGATGGACAGCGCCTGGGCAAGCTCCGGGGAGGTGGAAAACCACTGCGGCGGCGTGGCCGAATCTAGGCCTAGCTCATCGTTGATGACCTGCCATTTGGCCAGCTCATCGTAGCCCACGAGGGTAACGGCGGTGCCGGTATGCCCAGCGCGGCCAGTGCGCCCGATGCGGTGGATAAACGTCATGGGATCATCGGGAACTTGGTAGTTGATGACGTGGGTGACATCGTCGACGTCGATGCCACGCGCGGCGATATCGGTGGCGACGAGGATGTCCACCTCGCCCGAGCGGAAGGCCTGCAGGGACTTTTCCCGGGACTTTTGCCCCAAGTCACCGTGCACGGCGCCGACGCGGAAGCCGCGCTCAGCAAGGTCATCGGCCAATTGCGCCGCCGAGCGTTTGGAGCGGGTAAAGATTATGCTGCGACCCCGGCCCTGGGCCTGCAGGATATGTGCGATGACCGGCACCTTATCCATGCGGTGGGCTTGGAAGGTGACCTTGCGGGTGGTTTCGTGCGTGACTTCATCCGCCTCCGATTCGGCCCGGATGTGTACGGGCTTATTCATGAACTGCCGCGATAAGTTCAAAATGGCGCCCGGCATGGTGGCAGAAAACAGCATTGTTTGGTGCGCATTGCCATCGAGCGCTTCCAAAATGGCCTCTATGGAGGGCAAAAAGCCCAGGTCCAGCATCTCATCGGCCTCATCGAGCACCACGATAGCGACGTGGCGCAGAACCAGATCGCCGCGCTCGTGCAGATCGAGCAGGCGGCCTGGCGTGCCGATGACCACATCAACGCCGCGCTGGAGGAGCTTAATCTGCTCCTCGTAGGGGCGCCCGCCGTAGATGGAGGCGAGGCGGACAGGCAGGTGCGCGGCCGCGTCCTGCAGATCCGCGGTGACCTGCTGGGCGAGCTCGCGGGTGGGCACGACGATAAGTGCCCGCGGCGTCCCATCCAGTGGGGCAATATCCGCGTCATCAAAAACGCGATCGAGCAGCGGCACACCAAAGCCAAAGGTCTTGCCCATGCCGGTGCGTGCCTGGCCAATGAGGTCTTGGCCATTGAGCGCAATGGGCAGGGTTAATTCCTGGATTGCAAAGGTTCGCGCGATGCCACGGTCAGCGAGCCCATCGCAGATTTCGGCGGCGACGCCGAGTTCCGCGAAGGTCGGTGGCTGGGGTTTTATGACAGACACACCTTGATAGTAGCCGGGATGGTTATAGTGGGGCCATTGGCATGTAAAACTCTCGTTAAAGGAGGATACTTTTTATGGATATCAAGTTTGGTTTTGCAGATACCCCGCGCGAGCTGATTATTAGCACCAGTGGCGAGCAGGCGGAGCTGACGCAAAAGATTAATAGCGCCCTGGCGGAAAACTCCACGTTGGAGCTAGAAGATGACAAGGGTCGCAAGTACCTCGTGCGCACGGACCGCGTGGTGTACGTCGAGGTTGGCGCCGCTAAGAAGCAGTCCGTCGGATTCGCCGGCGCCTAAGCTTGGGGCTTTCTGAAGGTTTGCTAATTCAGTTTTTGAATAGGCAACCGGGTACCCTCAATGCCTATGGAAAGTAGGCAGAATCGCAAGGCTCACCAGAGCCATGGGCGAATCCCGGATCACCCGAACCCGGTGGTCCGGTTCGCCCGCCGCTACGGCTGGTGGCGTGTAGTGGCTATCCCCGTGATGGTGCTGCTTACCATCTGGGTGATTGTGGATATCGCGTCCGGCTCTTCGACCGATGATAACGGCGATGCATCCAGCGCGGAGACCACCGCAGCCGCCACCCCTACCCACGAGGATCTCACCGGCCCCGACCCCGCGAATGCGGAGGCGGTAGAGCGCGAGATTAGTGAGATGCCCCCAGGAAGTGACTTCACCAAAAAAGGAAAGGGCACGTTCCACGCAATCGGCCGCCCCGGCGCCGTAGCCGGCGAGGGTGGCGAGAAGAAGGTGCGCTACTCCATCGAGGTGGAAGATGGGCTCAATACCGCTCCCTACGGCGGTGATGATGCCTTTGCCGCAATGGTGGAGGCAACCCTTGCGGATCCACGCGGGTGGACTGCCCAAGGTGATTTCGAATTCGAGCACGTTGCCTCCGCTGATAATCCCGATACCCGCATCCAGCTGACCTCATTAGGTACGGCCGCGGAGCGGTGTGGCGAGAAGATCGAAACGGAAACCTCTTGCCACACAAAGTTCACCGGCGAATCCACCACCATCATTAATGAAGCGCGGTGGGTGCGCGGGGCCACACCCTTTGAGGGCGATTTGGGCAATTACCGCCAGTACGTCATCAACCACGAATTGGGCCACGCCATTGGCTATGCCTCCCACCAGCAGTGCGGCGGCGAGGGCAAATTGGCCCCGGTAATGATGCAGCAGACGCTGAGTTTGAACAATAAAAAATTGCATGACCGCAATCCCAAGGAGGTCTATCCTGATGAGGATGTGACCTGCGAGCCTAACCCGTGGCCATATCCCAATCCGGAGCAAAAGGATCCCCACCAACCCCAATAAGGAGTACTGGATGCCGCTTCCCCCAGAGCATGTTTTAAGCGCCTTCCACGCAGAAACCGGTGCGACAGGGTCGCGCCGGGCCCAAGGCGATCAGCTGGGCCCAGTATGGGATAACGGCATCAAGGTGGGCGATGTGGTCTACTCCCAGGCCGGCCCCTTCGCGGCGTGGTCTGCCAAGGTGCGCGAAAAGCTCAGCGTACCGGGCGCGCGGGTATCGCGGCCGGTTCTCGCGAGCGACGGGCGCCATACCGCGGCCGGGTGGAAGGCGACGCAGTTCCTTCCCGGCGAGGTCACCGGGCGTATCGATGAAGCGGCGCAGACGGCCTTGCGCTTGGACGATGCCATGGCTAATGCACCAGCACCTCCGGGTACGCACCGCGATGATGCCTTCGCCCGCGCGGAGCGCACCGCCTGGGCGGAGACGGGGGAGGCCTACGATAAGGCCGCGCTTGCCGGTGTCCCCATGGTCACCGCCCATACCGCCCTGCTGACCACCACGGTCTTTTATGGCGCGCACCCACCGGGAATCGTGGATCTCGTGCCGAGTCAATCCGCGCGCCCAGCCGGGTGGAGCGCTGCGCTCGTGATCGTGGATGGGTTGATCGCGCAAGTGGTAGATGATCATATCTGCCAGCGGTTTGGTCACGTGCCGGGTATGCAGGAGCTTTTGCTGCGGGCTGTGTCCTACCGCCGGCATATCAATGATTTGAATCCGCGGTCACGCTCGAATGTGCGTTCTAATATTGAGCGGGTGGAACAGTTTCTTGTGTCTAGGGCATCTGCGATACTGGGGCGGTGACTTACAATCCCCATTCCACCGCCCGCGCGGGAGTGGTCCTACCGCCGTCGCCAGAGGTACGACTCATCGCCCGCACCCCGTCCGCACACGCTCGTTCCTGGCCCGTTGAGCTGCCGGAAACCGGTACCTGGAAGGTAACCGGCACCGCCGGAACCGGCGTATCCAGTTTTCTTATCGATACCGTCATTCATGCCCTCGACCGCGCCCAGGAGACGGGGGCAGATCCCTCCGGCATCCTCGTTGTTGCCGCCTCCAAGGAATCCGGCGCCCGCCTGCGCCGTGAGCTTTCAGAGCGCCTCGAAGATTATGCGGCGCAATCCTCCATGGTCCGCTCCATCCACTCCTTGGCCTTTGCCCTCCTGCGCAGTGCAAGCGACGAGGAATTGCGCCTTATCACCGGCGCGGAACAAGATGCCGTTATCCGGGAATTGCTCGAAGGCCACGCTGAATCCGGCCACGGCGAATGGCCGGAGGAAGTTCGCCCCGCCCTAGAGTATGTAGGCTTTGCCCGCCAATTGCGCGATTTTCTTTTGCGCTCCATCGAACGTGGCTTAAGCCCCGCGGATTTGGAGAGCCTCGGGGCTAAGTACGGCCGTGGAATGTGGGTTGCCGCCGGTATGTTCCTGCGCGAATACGAACGCGTCCAAGCACTTTCCGGTGCGCATTCTTATTCCGCGGCCGAGCTAGTCAACCAAGTCTTGCTGCGCCCAGAACTTACGAATTCACACCCGTGGCACACCATCGTGGTTGATGACGCCCAGCTATTGGATCCCACCGCGGGCAAGCTCATCTCCCGCTTGGCCCCCGATGCACAATTGCTGGTCATCGGCGGTGATGCGGACCAATCCGTCTTTGCCTTCCGCGGTGCTAATTCGCAATTCCTTGAAGAATTTCCCGCGGAACACTCCGTGGAGCTTTCGCAGCCGCACCGCAACGGATCCCCGGCCTGCGTTTCCATCGTGGATTCTGAGGGCCGCCTGCGCGATGTGGTGGCCGATACCGTGCGTCGCCGCCATTTGGACGATGGCGTGCAGTGGCGCGATATCGCCGTCATCGTCCGCTCGACGGCGGATATAGGCCAGATGCGCCGCACCTTGCTGGCCGCCGGCGTACCCGTACACATCAGCCCGACCGACGTGATTTTGGCAGAACAACGCCTAGTATCTGCCATGCTCCTCGCCCTGCGCGCCTTGGAAGAAGACCTCAGCAATGTGGAGCTCGAGGAATTGCTGACCGGTCCAGTGGGAGGGGCGGATCCCGTCACCCTGCGCCGCCTGATTCGCGGTCTGCGCCGGTGGGCGCCCGATGCGCGCGGCATGGATAGCCTGCGCGAGCTCTTGCAGGGCGAGCTGCCGGACTTCAATGGCCAACTCACCGAACGCGAATTTTCCATCCTAGAGCGCGTGCGCGCAGTACTTTCCGCGGGCAGGCAGGCCGTGCAAGCCCAGGCTTCTGTGGAAGAAATCCTGTGGGAGGTATGGAGCGCTACCGAGCTGGATATGCGCCTGCAGGCATCCGCCTTGCGCGGCGGCGCCACCGGCTCGCAGGCGGATCGTGACCTCGATGCCATGATGGCGCTTTTTGATGCTGCCGGTGATTACTCCGAGCGCCGACCCGGCTCCTCGCTGCAGTCCTTTTTAACTCACATCACCGAACAAGAACTGCCCACCGGCGTGCGCGACCGCCGTACCGCCATCCCGCAGGCCGTGGAGATCATCACCGCCCACGGCGCCGTCGGCCGCGAATGGGATACCGTCATCGTCGTAGGAGCACAAGAAGGCGCGTGGCCCTCGCTGGGGGAGACCGGGTCCATTTTTGGCCAAGAAGATCTCATCGATCTCCTGGACCGCGATATTGAGCCTGATACCCCTGTTAGCCACATTGCCTCCCGTCTGGCCGAAGAGCGCCGGCTCTTCCACGTCGCCACCACGCGCCACCGGAACCGGTTACTCATCGCTGCGGTGGAAAATCCCAACGAGGATGCCTTTGCAGAACCTTCCCGCTTCATCGCGGAATTTACCGGGCGCGGGGTAGATGTGCCCGGGACAATGGCGCGCCGGGAAGCCAGCCGCGCCTTGCGCGCCACCCAATTCCCCCGCGAGCTGGGCTTGGACGTTCCCGAGCCGGCACCGGTGTCCCTGCGCGATGGACTCGAGGTCGATCCCCTCGACGTGGCGGTACTGTCCGTTCCTTCCTTTGTGGCGCAATTGCGCCGCGTGGTCACGAATCCAGATTCTGGCGAGGCGGAGCGGCGCCAAGCGGCCCGGCAGCTGGCGCGCTTAGCGCAGGCGGAAATCCCAGGCGCCCATCCAGACCAGTGGTTTTCCGCGCGCTCTGTGGCATCGCATACGCAGCTGCGCGGTAGCAAGAGCCTATCGCCATCCCGGGTCGAAGCCCTGCTCAACTGCCCGCTCAAGGCGATTGTGGGAAACTTGGCCGAAGATTCCAGCGGCGCCGAGCACCTTTTGCGCGGCACCATGGCACACGCCTTCTTGGAGGCCATCGGCCGCGGCATGGATGCGGAAAAGGCCCGCCTGCTCGTCATGGAAGCCTATGAGCTCATCCTGGATGTTCCGCAGTGGCAACTACAGAGCAAGTTGGAAGAATTCTCCCGCCTGCTGGAGCGCACGCAGCAATGGGCACAGCAATCCGAGGTCAAAAATGAACTCGCCGGGGTAGAAGTACCCGTCTACGTCGAGGTCGCCCCGGATATCCGGGTTGGCGGCTTCATGGACCGCTTGATGCAGGATGGAGACGGAAATTACCTGGTCGTGGATCTCAAGACCGGTAAATCTGCAGCGACGCAGGCAGAGGCGGAAGAAAACCGCCAGCTAATGACCTACCAATTGGCCTTGTCCCGGGGAAGCTTTGACGGGCAGCGCGTGCGCGATGGCGAAGGGATGCCGCGCGCAGGCGGAGTTCTTGTCTATCCCGGAAAAGATTCCAGCAAAATCACCACGCGCACACAAAGCCAGCTCACCGCAGAGGCGCTGGAAGAATTTTCCGCACTTTTGCCACCACTGGCAGCGGAACTGCGTGGTCCGCAACTTACCGCGCGCACCAATAAAGATTGCGATAAGTGCCCCATTCGTACCATCTGCCCGGTGCAGGAGGAAGGAAAGATGACCATCCATGCCTAAGCAGAATTTTTCCCCGGAAGAAATAGCCCAAGCACTGGGCAAGGATTACCCACCTACTGAGGAACAAGCCCACGTCATCGAGGGTCCTTTTGGCCCCAAGCTCGTGGTGGCCGGCGCGGGTGCAGGTAAGACGGAAACCATGGCCTCCCGCGTGGTCTATTTGGTGGCCAATGGCTACGTGCGCCCAGAAGAAGTACTGGGGCTAACCTTTACGCGCAAGGCGGCCCAGCAACTAGAACAGCGCATTCGCCGCCAACTGATTCAGCTGCGCGATTCCGGCCTCATCGTCCCCGGTAGCCCTGCCGCAGAGGCGCTTAACAATATCGCACCCACCGTGGCCACCTATGACTCGTATGCCGGCGAGCTCGTGCGCGAATACGGCCTTTTGGTCCCGGTCGAGCCCTCGGCGCGAATTATCACGGAGGCGGAGCGCTTTGCCATTGCCTATGACGTGGTGAAAAATTACGGCGGTAAATTATCGGATGAAAAGACCTTGGGTTCCATCACGGAAACCCTGCTCAAGATCACTTCCGATATGGACAATTCCTTGAAGGATCCGGATGATATTGCCGAGTTCGCACGGGATTTCCGCGCTGATATTGACAACCTGGAAAAGGCGCCGAGGACGAAGGGCGAGTATTCCAAGAAACTGCAGGACCACATCAATGTCCAGGATCTGCGCGTGCAGTACGTGCCATTGATCGAGGAACTCAAGCGCGCGCAGGCAGAACAGCAGGTCATCACTTTTGGCGAGCAGATGTCTGTGGCAGCGCGCCTCGCGCAATCGCACCCAGCGGTGGGCAAGCAACAGGCGCAGCGCTACCGCGTGGTCATGCTGGATGAATATCAGGACACGTCTTATGCCCAGCGAGTATTATTGCGCAGCCTTTTTGGCGGGGAGCAGAAAGACATTTCCGTGACAGCGGTGGGCGATCCCATGCAGGCCATCTATGGCTGGCGTGGGGCTACCTCAGAAAACCTCACCGCATTCGTGGAGGATTTCCCGCAAGCAGATGGCGCCCCTGCTCCCAAGGATCAGCTGACTACCTCGTGGCGCAACCCGTCGGGTGCCTTGGAGCTGGCTAACTCGGTGGCGGCCGGGGTCTTTGCGGGCGGCCCGCGCCCCGTCGATGAGCTGCATGCGGCCCCGCACAAGGGAGAAGGCGAGATTGAGCTGGGCTATTTCGCCAGCGAGGACGAGGAACACGATTTTATTGCCCAGAAAGTAAGGCAGCAGTGGGAAGCGCGCGAGGGAGATGGTTTTCGCGCAGCGGTATTGGTGCGCACCAACCGGCAAACCGCAGCCATTGCAGCTGCCCTGGATGCCGTCGATGTGCCCAATGAAATCAATGGTCTAGGTGGATTGCTGTGGCAACCGGAAATCCAGGACCTCGTAGCGCTGGCAACCATGTTGGTGCGGCCGGAAGATGCTCAAGCGGCCCTCCGCATTTTCGCCGGGCCCATTTGCGGGCTGGGCATGGGCGATATCCAAGCCCTTGCCGCGCGGCAAAACAACTTGGCGGGGGCGAAGCAAGAGCGCCTGCAATGGGAAGAGGGCATGGATCCAGAGGAGTATCTGCGCGCCCAATTGGCGCAGCTTACGGCCGAGGGCCCAGATCAGACGGTGGGGCTTGCCGATGCCCTGGCAGACCTCGGCGAGCGCGATCGCTATACTCCGGAGGGCTTAGCGCGCATGGAAGAGGTATCTGCCAAGCTGCGCTACCTGCGCACTTACTCGCTGTCCAAGCCTTTAAGCGATCTCTTCGCTGACATCGAGGCCATCTTCAATATCCGTACCGAGGTTCTTGCCCGCGGCAGCGCCGGGGGAGCCACCCACCTGGATAAATTCGCCGATATCGTCGCCGGATTCCATGGGGATTCCCTGTATGCGCTCCTAGATTATTTGGAGCTCGCTCGCGAACATGAAGATGGCCTTGGGCTTGGGGAAGTTCCTGCTTCCACGGATCGCGTACAAATCATGACCGTGCATAAAGCCAAGGGCCTGGAGTGGGAGCACGTCTATGTCGTGCGCGCGGATTCTTCAAGCTATAAGGCACAGGCAGAGACCTTTTTGTCCAAGATTGAAAAGGTACCCGGTGAAGATGACTACATTGAGGTATCACCAGATGCGGTCACTCGCTCCGAATTCGAAAAGGCCTGCAAGGCATTCTTGGATGATGACCGCGCGCATAATGCGGAGGAAGCGGCTCGCCTGTTTTATGTGGCCTTGACCAGAACCGAGTCCACGTTGACTGTTACCGGCTCCGGTACTAATAACCGGTCGGGCAAGGCCAAGAAGGGCCCGTATGAGTACCTCGAAAGGCTAAAAGAATCTTTCCCCCAGTACGTGGGGGAGTGGACTGTGCCCGAAGAGCCGGTGGAAACGTCGGCTAATGCGGCAGAAAGCGGGCTCTTCCCCGCCCTTGAAGCCGATCCGGATTCCCTGGCTGGCGCGGATGCGGTGCTAGCGGCCATGGAGGACCTTCCTGAGTTAAGCCACGGCGAGACCTTCGAGTTGTGGGAACAGGATGCGGGCGCGCTCATTGAGGAATACAAGTCTCTGCAACAACCGGTAGTGGATGTGGAACTTCCCAGCGAGCTTACCGCCTCTGACATGGTGGCCTTGGGCAGTGATCCGCTACAGTTTGCGCGCCGGCAACGCCGCCCGGTGCCGTTTAAGCCCAATTCTTATGCCAAGCGGGGCACCGCCTTCCACGCATGGCTGGAAGAGCGCTTTGGCAGCCCCGCGCTGCTAGGAGAAGAGGAATTGCCGGGCATCGATGAGCCGGAGGACTTCGACCTGGAAGAACTCAAGGAATCCTTCCTGAACTCCGAATGGGCGGAGCGCCAGCCGGACTTTGTGGAGGCGCCGTTCGAAATCACCATCGGCAGCGCTGTGGTGCGCGGGCGAATGGATGCCGTCTTCCGCTTGGCAGATGGCGCGTGGATGGTGGTGGACTGGAAGACTGGCCGGCCACCGAAGGGGGCGGCTATGGAAGCGGCGAAGATCCAGTTGGCGGTCTATGCCGAAGCCTGGCGGCGCATCCACGGCGGCGATAAAATCCGCGCCGCTTTCCATTACGTTCACGATGGTTATACTTTTGAGCCAGATACTTTAGCCCAAGGTGAGGAGCTGCGTAGCCTGCTTGAATCGTCAGTAGCAGGCCACTAGGGCTAAGGTATGGGGACGGAATGCGGACGATGAATGGATAGTTGCGTCCCCGTATAACCGGCGGAATGAAAAATCGATCCAGAAAAGAAGGCTGGGCCAGTGGCCAGAAAACGTGCGAAGGTGTTCAAAGGGCGTATTAAACAGCGCTTTTTGCCCCAAGTCGAGTTGTCCTCGCAACCTGATCACGCGCTCCTTGATGTCATCACTGTGCCCAAGGATCAAAATGCCAGCCCGTGGCGCCAGTTGGCCAAACGCGCGCTGTGGGCATTTGGCATACTCATCTTCGTCACCGTCGTGGTGTACTTGGACGGCGAGGGCTATAGCGAGGACATGTCGCTTTTGGATTCCTCCTACTATGCCGCCGTCACGCTGACCACAGTGGGGTATGGCGATATCGTTCCCGTTACGGAGCAATCGCGGTTTATTAACCTCGTACTTATCACCCCGGCCCGCCTCGTCTTCCTTGTGCTGTTGGTTGGTGCGACGCTCTCCGTGCTGACGGACAAGGCCCGCCGCACCTTTGAAATCCAGAACTGGAGAAAACAATTGCGTAACCACACCGTCGTTATTGGCTATGGAACGAAGGGCGCCGGGGCAGTCGCCGCGCTCTTGGCAGATGACGTACCCACCTCCCAGATCGTGGTCATCGATAATAACCGCGCGTCGCTGGCGCATGCGGAGCACCACGGCCTGGTCACCATCTTTGGTTCGGGAACCAAGCAGGACGTGCTTAAGGTGGCCGGGGTGGAGCACGCGAGCTCCATAGTGGTCACCCCGTCCTCGGACGATACCGCGGTGCTGTGCTGCCTATCGGTGCGCGAGCTTGCCCCCAAGGCCAAGATTGTGGCCTCGGTGCGCGAGTCCGAAAACCGCCACCTTCTGCGCCAATCTGGTGCCGATTCCGTGGTGACGTCCGCAGAGACCGCCGGCCGCCTGCTGGGGCTTGCCACCGTGACCCCCACCGTGGTGGAAATGATGGAAGACCTGCTTTCTCCTAATGAGGGCTTTTCGGTATCTGAGCGCGCCGTGCGCGAGTTCGAGGTCGGGTCCAACCCGCGCCACCTGGCGGATATCGTGCTCGCGGTGCTGCGCAATAACGAACTCCACCGCGTCGATACTGCTGATGCCTCCGCACTGAAACCGGGCGACCGCCTGCTGTATATCAAGCACGATCTGGAACAACCCGTGGAAGTGCAAGATGATGACGAGGAGGATTAATTGTATTTGCCCGTAACGCACACGGGACTAGTGCCCGCCACCGCGAGTGGGGACGCGGCGTTGGTGGAGGAATTGCCGGAAGGTGTGGGAACTCCGGAGATGGTGGACATCGGCACGCTGCACGTTTTTGCCTGCCCGGAAGCAATTGCACGGGGGATAGGGCAGCTGCAACCTGCGACCTTTTTCGCCGATAATTCCCTTATCATGCAGGCGATTGCCTTGATCCGCAACAGGTTGGAGCAACGCTTCGATCCACGCACAGGCCAACCGTTGGACTATCCAACGCCGGGTATCGTTGGCCGCGATCCGCAGGATTCGCGCCGCATGGTATTCCCGCGCTTGGACCCCGCGGTCATTGGCCTTATTGAGCTCAAGGGCGAGGAGAAGATTTTGCTGGCGCGCAATCGCGGGCGCAATAACTTCTTTTCTTTGATTGCTGGATACGTGGAGCCGGGCGAGACCATTGAGGACGCCTTTGCCCGCGAAACCATGGAGGAAACTGGGCGGCGCATTGAGAATCTTCGTTACTGGGGATCCCAGCCGTGGCCGCCGAGTGGCTCGCTTATGCTGGGCTTTCACGCAGAGACATCGGATGTCCAGGCCACCTGCCATACTGATGGGGAACTGGAAGAAATTCGTTGGGTGACCCGCGCCGAGCTGCCTAAGCTTCCGCTGGCCACCGCGGGTTCTATCGCACACACGATGATTATGGAGTGGTATCACGGTGAGTAAGCCGGATTTGTCCCTGCTGGATGAGGATCAGCGCCGCGCGGCCACCGCCCCGCGCGGACCGGTGTGCATTTTGGCGGGCGCGGGCACCGGTAAGACCCGCACCATTACCTATCGCATCGCCAACATGGTGGATCAAGGGTTCGTAAACCCCCAGCGAGTTTTGGCCGTGACCTTTACCGCGCGTGCGGCGGGAGAAATGCGGGATCGCCTGCGCATGATGGGTGTTGCTGGCGTGCAGGCCCAAACCTTTCACGCGGCCGCGCGGCGGCAGCTGAAGTATTTCTGGCCGCAGGTCGCAGGCGATCTGCCATGGACGCTTTTGGATAATAAATTCCCGTTGGTAGCCCGCGCGGTGCGCTCGGTGGGGCTGGATAATTCCAAAGACATGATCCGTGACGTGCTGGCGGAAATCGAATGGGCGAAATCCGCACTGGTCAGCGCGGAGGACTATGAGAGCGTCATCGCGGAAACGGATCGCACCGCCCCGGCTGATGCCGCCAAGGTGGCCGAGGCCTTCCGGCGTTACGAAAAGGCCAAAGCCACGCCGGATATGATGCATCTGGACTTCGATGACCTGCTCATGCACATCGCGGGCGCCATCGAAAACGTCCCAGCCATTGCGGAGACCTTCCGCGAGCAATACCGCACCTTCGTCGTTGACGAGTACCAGGACGTCACGCCCCTGCAGCAGCGCGTGCTGAACGCCTGGCTGGGTGATCGCGATGATCTCACCGTGGTGGGCGATGCCAACCAGACCATCTATTCCTTCAATGGCGCATCTCCGGAGTACCTGCTGAATTTTTCGCGCAGCTATCCGGACGGGACCATCGTCAAGCTGCAGCGCGACTATCGTTCCACGCCGCAGGTAACGGATTTGGCGAACCGGGTCATCGGCAAGGCTACGGGGCGCGCGGCGGGCACCCGCTTGGAGCTGCAGGGCATGCGCGAGCCCGGGCCGGAGCCGACGTTCAAGGCCTACGAGTCCGAGGAAAATGAGGCGCAGGAGGTGGCTGGGCAGGTGCTGACACTGCTCAATCAGGGTGTGCCGGCTTCAGAAATTGCCATCTTGTACCGCATTAACGCCCAGTCGGAACAGTTCGAGCAGGCGCTTGCCGATGCCGGAGTGGTCTACCAAGTCCGCGGCGGTGAAGGTTTCTTCCGCCGCCCGGAGATTCTGGAGGCCATTCGCGTGCTCATCGCCGCCACGCGCCGCGATGATTTGCCGGAGG
The DNA here is from genome assembly GCF_040225815.1 of Corynebacterium sp. KPL2895. Lineage (NCBI taxonomy): Bacteria > Bacillati > Actinomycetota > Actinomycetes > Mycobacteriales > Corynebacteriaceae > Corynebacterium > Corynebacterium sp. KPL2895. The sequence goes on along the minus strand of NZ_JBEHFY010000016.1, from coordinate 38,394 downwards.
ACCCCGTGGCGATTGCGCGGGCCGCCTTCGTGGAGCTTGGGCTCAGCGCCACCGAACCGCAGGGTGCGCAGGCCCGCGAGCGGTGGCAATCGCTGAACGCGCTGGTGGGCTTGATCGAAAAGATCGTGGAATCCACCCCGGGTATCGATCTCAATGGGGTGCTGGGTGAGCTGCGGCGCCGCTCCACCGATAAGCAAGCCCCCGCCATGGAGGGCGTGACCCTCGCTACGGTGCACGCGGCGAAGGGCTTGGAATGGGACGCCGTCTTCCTCGTCGGGCTGAGCGAAAAACTCATGCCCATCAACCACGCCATTAAGGCGGGCGATGAGCAGATTGAGGAAGAACGCCGCCTGTTTTATGTAGGCATTACCCGCGCCCGCGAGCACCTGGCCCTGTCGTGGGCATTGGCGAAGACCGCCGGTTCGCGAGCCTCCCGGGAACGCACCCGGTTCCTCGACGGCATCGCGCCCGGCGTGGAATCTTCTGCAGGGAGTGGCCGCTCCCGCCGCCCGAAACGCTGCCGCGTATGCAGCGGGGTTTTAGAGACCCCGGCGGAAAAGGTCATTGGCCGGCATGAAGACTGTGAGGGCAATGGCGATGACGAGGTCTTTTCCGCCCTGCGCTCGTGGCGCGCGCAGGTGGCCCGTGAGGAAAAGGTTCCGGCCTATGTCATCTTTACGGATGCCACGCTGCAAGCCATCTCGGAAGAGCTGCCGGCAGATGAGGCGGAGCTGCTGTCCATTTCCGGAATAGGGCCCAATAAGTTGGAGCGCTACGGCGAGCAAATCCTGGAGGTCATTCGCTCTGTGCGGCTGTAGCCAGGTTGACCTTGCCGCCGAAGCACACCGGGCATCGCGGATGGGCGATCGCCGTGCGTTGCTGGTGGCGGCCGTAGACGTCTACCTCCCATTGCTGCCCAGGCCGTGGGAAGGCCGTGGGCGCGCCTGGTGGTAAGGGGCGCTTGCTTAAGCGGCGAATCACCACCTGTGCTTGGGCCGCTACAGCATCGATGACTAGTTTTTCTGGCTGCCTGCGCACGCTGGTGAGCTGGGAGGCAATGGTGCTCCACTGTGGATCCGCATCCACGCGGAATAAGTGAATGCACAGTGGGCAGGGGCCTTGCCCTTTTACGCGCAGGGGCCCGATGATGCCGCGGTTATCCAGTAAAGAAATGGGCAGCCAGGTCGTCGGCGTGCCGGCAAGCGCATTGGCGCAATCGATGGGGCAGTGGAGCTGGTCGATGCCAAGGACCGTAAAAAGCCCATCGAGGTCGTGGATATAGGAAAAGATATTGTCCTCATCCAGGGGGATGCGCACCGTGTATCCATCTGCCGTCAAACGGGCGCGTAGCTCCACAGCGAGCGGGGACTCACCCAGCATGATGATGGTTTCAGGCTTCTTGGGATGCGGTGGCAGGGGCCAGAGGATGCCATAGGCTAGGGCATCATCGATAAGGCTGCTGGCGGCAGCGCGATCCAAGCCGGCCGCTTCCAACCGCGCCGCCAAGTCGGAAGAGTCGACCGGCTGATGGGCGGTGGCAAAAGCACGCGCTATACCCGGCGCATTGCCCGTTTCCGCCACCGCCACCCGGGTGGCATCCATCCCAAATTGCACCACGGAATCCTCGCGGCAAAATACGCCACACCCTGGCGCCAACGTCACAAGTTGAGTCGTGCCTTGTGAGGCAGTCATTGCTTCCCCCGAATCCCCTCGATCACCCCAAATACGGCTTAGCGCCGCATGTGGGTCCATTGCACCACAGGTACAATGGCCTGTCATGTCGAGCACGCAACCACCAGGAAGTAACCACCCTGAGGTCAAGGTTATCCGTTCTGCGCGGCGGCGAAAGTCGGTGCAGGCGCGCATGGTGGCCGGGGTATTGGAAGTGCGCATTCCTGCCTGGATGTCCGCCCGTGAGGAAAACGAGGCGGTACAGGACATGCTCGCGCGCTTAGAAAAGAAAACCGGTGGTGCGGCGAAGACCGATGCGGCGCTCCTTCAGCGCGCCGAACAGCTCAACGCACAGTACCTGGAAGGGCGAGCCTGGATTGGGTCCATCCGGTGGGTGAGCAATCAAAATACGCGGTGGGGTAGTTGTACTACCTCCACCGCGGATATCCGGCTGAGCAACCGGCTACAGCAGGTGCCGGATTATGTGTTGGATTCGGTCATCATCCATGAGCTGGCCCATACCTTCATCCCGCGCCATGGGCGCGAATTCTGGCAGTGGGCCGATAGGGCACCCCACGCCGAGCGGGCCAAGGGCTACCTCGAGGCCTACCAGCGCTGGGGCGGTTAACGCGAGCTACTTATCCTCGCTGCCGTTGTCCTTATCGGTGCTCTCGTCGCTGTCGGCACCGTCGTCGCTGCCCTTGGAATCCTGGTCCTCTGCAGAATCCTTGTCCTCTTCGAATTTGTTTTCGGAGTCCTCGCCGTTTTTGAGCATCTCTTCGAGCTTGGCAAATTCTTCCTCGAAACCCTCATCCGGCTCGTCATCCAAGAGGGAATCGATGAAGGCAGCCGGGTTATCGAGGTGCTCTGCGGTGGGCAGGAAGTCTGGGTGGTCCCAGGCCTTATCGCGCTTCTCTGCACCCACGGCAACGGTGGCGCGGCGCCACAGCTCGGCGGCCTCGGTCACCTTGGGGGCGTTGAGCTCGATGCCCACGACCTTGCTGAAAGCCTGCTCGGCAGACCCGCCGGTGCTGCGGCGGTGCGCCCAGGCTTCAGTGAGCTTGGAGGTAGAGGGGATGCGATCGCCCAAGGCCTCGCTTACGACGTGCTCGGCCCAGCCCTCAACCAAGGCCAGCAGGGTTTCTAGCCTTGATGCGGCAGCGGTGTTCTTGGAGGTAATGCGCGGGGAGAGGTCCATTCCCTGCAGCTTGCTCATTGCCTCTTGAATGGCCTGCGGATCGCCGGATTCTAGGTTGAGCTCGCGGGCAAGCTCTTCAATGTGGGAGGTATCAATGACCAAACCGATGGCGTATTCCTCCACGGAGGAGACGATGCGCTCTACCAACCACGGCACGTGCTTGAACAAGCGCTGGCGGGCGGCCTCGCGCGCGGCAATGTACACCAGTACTTCTTGGCCAGGAACGTTGAGCTCGCGCGCGACTTTCTGAATGGTATGCGGCAAAAGCGCCACCGTATTGGCCGGGGCGATGGGCAGGCCAAAGTCGGAGCCGGTTAGTGCCTGGCTGGCCAGATCGCCCAAGGCGTGGCCTAGCTGCATACCGAAATTCATGCTGGACATTTGGCCCATCATCTTAGTCATTGGACCCATCATTTCGCGGGCCTCTTCCGGCATGGACTCCAGCTGGGCATCGTTCATGTGCTGGGCCACCGGGGTGACCATGCGCTCCCAAGCGGGCATGGTTTCTTCCAACCACTGCTTGGAATCCCATGCCTGCGTGGCACCGGAAGCGGTGGGGAGAATGGAGGCATCGTCAAGCCACAGCTCCGCCAAGCGCACCGATTCCTCTACTGCCTTGGAATCTTCCGCGCTGATGCTCTTTGACTTGGGGATCTGCTGAAGGGCGATGCGCTTGGCCATGTCGTAATTGACCGGCCCGGAGTTCTGGGGCGAGTTCATGGACGAGCCCATGCCGGATAGCATCTGACCGAACTGGTTCAGCATGTCTCCGAGGCCGCCACCATTACCGCCGCCGAATGCGCCGAACGGGTTCTGGTCACGACGGCCGTCATTATCGTCGTCATCGTTATTTGGGAAAGAAAAACCGAATCCGTTGCTCATGCGCTCCAATCTACCGGCACCGTGCGGAAAGTTTCCATGATCACAGCAACGCTGACAGCGAACAGTACGCCAAAGGTTGTAGGCTATTGCTTCGTGAATTCTCCTGCTAGCCGTCGCGTCCGCACCATCGCCTGGGGTGCCATCCCCGTTGTGCTTACCGGTGCGTTGGTATCGCTTGACCATATCCCGGGCACCGATGTCTCGCTGACCGTTCCTTATGCCGCCGAAGGCCCTGGCCCTACCGTGGATACGCTGGGCGAGGTTGATGGCACCCAAGTTGTTGATGTGCAGGCGCCGAAGACCTATGAGCCCAGTGGTCACCTCAATATGACCACTGTGTCCGTGCGCACCAATATGACCTTGGCGCAGGCGCTGGGGCGCTGGGCGCTTACCGATGACACTTTGGTGCCCATCGATACCGTCATTCCGCAGAATATGACCGATGAAGAGGTCCAAGAATCCAATAAGCAGGCCTTTACCCAATCTGAATCCGCAGCCACCATTGCGGCGATGGACTATTTGCACCTGCCGGTCAAAATCACCGTGGCCGAGGTCATCGAGGACGGCGCCGCCGCGGAACACCTTAAAAAGGACGATGTCATCACCGCCGTCGATGGCACCGAGGTCACCGAGCCGAGCGAGGTCCAAGACATCATCAAGGACAAAAGCCCTGGCGATAAGGTAAAAATCAGCGTCACTCGTGGGGACAAAGACCTCAGCGAAGAGATTGAATTGGGCGAAAACCCGCACGATAAGGGCAAGGCGCTGCTGGGAGTAGCCATGCTATCGCAGCCCAAGGACGATATTTCGGTGAACTATAACCTGCAGGATATCGGCGGGCCGTCAGCGGGCATGATGTTTACCCTGGCGGTCATCGATAAGCTCAGCGATGAAGACTTAACCGGCGGTACCTTCGTGGCCGGCACCGGTACCATTCAGGCCGATAGCAAGGTTGGGCCAATTGGTGGCATCGAGCATAAAATCGCCGCCGCGCACGAGGCAGGCGCCGAGCTCTTCTTGGCGCCTAAGGACAACTGTTCAGCGGCGGCCGGCAGCGACCACGGCGATATGACCATTGCGCAGGTAGAAAACCTCGACGATGCCGTGGCGGCTATGAAGGACTTTGCAGCGGGCAAAGACGTCAAGGAATGCAGCTAATAAAAGCTAATAAGGCCGAGGCCTAGTCCTTTACTAGGCCCAATTCCTTGATCTTTTCCTCCGGGTCCACTTGGTCAGAAGAAATCATCTGTTGCATGACCAAGCCTTCCTTATTATCCACCACGGTGATAACCGCGGTGGTGCCCAACGTAGACCAGCCGACGACGCGATCGCCATCGTCCTCGATGGCATGGGAGCTGCGCAACTCCGTAAGGACTTGGGTGGTCTGGGAGGCCTTGGAGTGGGACTTAAAGAATTGGAATTGCCCCACCTTAGGGCCGGAGCAATTGTAGGAAGAATCCCCGCCGGTGGAATCGCAGCGCTCAAACTGGGCGAATAGGTCCTTGGGCGCCAGCGACTTATAAACGTCATAGACCTTGGCCACCGACTTATCCAGCTCACTGCTAGCGCTCGGCTCGCGGGTGGTGCTTTCTTCGGAAGCCTCGTCCTCATCCTTGGCTGCTGATTCTGACTCCGTAGAGGATTCGGTGCTCGATGCCGCGGACTCCTCGTCGTTCTCAGAGGCTGTGGTGGTGGCCGCAGAGGTGGTCTCTACGGGGGCATCGTCAGGCGCATCGGCACCGGAGGAACAACTTGCCGCAGCCACGCTGAGCCCTAGTAGCGCCGCCGCGGTAGCGGTACGGGCAGAAGAACGGCGGGAGAAGGAAAGGCGTCGCACTGTATAGAACTCCTTGGTTGCGGGCTTAATTGCCACTTAGTCTAGTTCATCCGGATCCTGGTTGAGGCCATAGCGCAAAGCGGCGATCACGCCAGGGGCCACCTGCGGGCCGCCGCGGAGCTGAATATCGTCCTCAGCAAAGGGACCTGCTGCCTCTAGCTCTTCTTCGGTGGGCCGCAGCTGCAGCAAGGTGGTCTCAATTCCTTCCTCGCGCAGGGCACCCGAATACAGGCGCGCCGGGCGAGGGGAGGGGTCCTCGCTGGAGGTATCCCGGAATTTGATCTCCTGGGCCAAGATGGCGCCTGCGACCTCGCGCGGCCAGGCCAAGCGGGAGACGTAATCAGCCAATTCCTCGGAGCCTGGCTCGATGTTTTCCGGGACGTTGTCTTGCACGATAAGGGTCAGCGGGGACGCGGTTTCCTCATCCATGGCCGCTAGCTGGTCCGCCACTAGGTGGGTGGGAACAAGCGCGAAGATGGTGGGGCGGGCGTCCCAACCTTCAGCGTGGACGAAATCCACGGCCTCCGTCATAGCGCGGTTTAAAGCTGGCTGTGATAATTCGGGGGAACTCATAGGCATCCTTATTCGTTATCTGGGTATTGATTCCTTAAACTGGGAAAAGTCTACATGTTTAATATTCGCACTATTTGATTGGAGCTGGCGTTGTCCCTAGGGTCATCCACACCAGCCGCCCCATTGAAGCGGCCTCCTAAGGTCGCGGCAATTATTGCGGCCATCATTGCCGTCCTCTTATTCTTCGGCCCCATGCTCGTGGGCATGTACACGGATTGGAGGTGGTTTGGCTCCATTGATTACCGCAGCGTATTTACCACTGCGATTATTGCGCGCATAGTCCTCTTTATCATCTTCGGACTCGTTGCAGCCGCAGTGGTGTGGGCAGCCGGGTTCTTTGCCTGGCGCGGACGCCCCGATTCCCTGGATGTGGGGGATCTGAATTCGCCGGTCTATCAGTACCGCCAGTCCATTGAGAAATCCATGGGCGTGCTTTTCGAGGTCATCCCGGCCATCGTGGGTATAATCGCAGGCTTTATTGGCCAATCCCACTGGCGCGATGTGATGCTATTCCTCAACGGCCAGGACTTTGGCGTACAGGACCCCCAATTCCACCACGACTTGGGCTTTTATGCCTTTAGCCTGCCCGTGCTGCAGATGGTGGTTAACACCCTGTCCATCCTGCTCGTGCTCGCCTTCCTCATTGCCCTATTCGGCCACTACATCTTGGGCGGAATCCGCATTGGCAATAAGGCCGCGGGCGTGCGCGGTTCCATCTCCCGCGCGGCGCGCCTGCAGCTTGCCATTACGGCCGGGCTGTGGATGGTGGCCCAGGTCGCCGGCTACTGGCTGGAGCGCTACGGGCTGCTGTATTCGGAGCACGACCTGTTTACCGGTGGTTCCTACACGGATATCCACGCCTACCTGCCCGCCAAGATCATTTTGATGATCATCGGCGTCTTCGTCGCTATTGCGCTCTTTATGGCCATCGTCATCAAGGACCTGCGCATCCCTGGCCTCGCCGTCGTGCTCATGCTCGCGTCCTCCCTGATCATCGGTCAGGCATGGCCGCTGCTGATGGAGCGCTTCTCGGTGCAGCCAAACCGCCAGGCCAAGGAAAACGAGTCCATCGCCCGCAACATTGAGGCTACGCGGTATGCCTATGGGCTTACAGATGACCACGTGACCTACAAGGAAAACTGGGGCGGCGATAACGTATCGGATGACAAGGTTGCCTCCGATAACGCCACCATCAATAACCTGCGCCTGCTGGATCCAGAGATTTTGTCGCCGACGTTTACCCAGATGCAGCAGCTGAAGAACTTCTACGGTTTCCCAGAAACGCTGTCCATGGATCGCTACGAAATCGATGGCAAGATGCGCGACTTCGTCGTTGCGGCGCGCGAGTTGGACCCGAATGAGCTGCGCGAAAACCAGTCCGACTGGATCAACCGCCACACTGTGTATACCCACGGCAATGGTTTCGTGGCCGCGCAGGCCAATACCGTCGACGAGGTTGCCCGCGATGCCGGTTCCGCCCGCGGTGGTTACCCCATCTTCACCGTCTCTGACCTACAGACCCAGGCCGGCGAGTCCGAGGGTGAGGGCGAGACCCAAGATGCCGAGAAGTCCTTGGGCATCAAGGTAGACCAGCCACGCATTTACTACGGCCCGGTCATCGCTAGTGCCGCAGATAACTTGGACTACGCCATTACCGGTACCACCGGCGAGAACCCAGTGGAGTACGACACCGATAGCACCAACTACACCTATGACGGTGAGGGCGGCGTTGAGATTGGCAATCTCTTTGACCGCACCATGTATGCCGCCAAGTACCGCGAGCTGAACTTCCTGCTTTCGGACCGCGTGGGCAGCGAATCCAAGCTGCTTTATGACCGCGACCCCCGCGAGCGCGTGGAGAAGGTTGCCCCATGGCTGACCACCGATTCCGCTACCTACCCGGCCGTTATTGATGGTCATCTGAAGTGGATCGTCGATGGTTACACCACCCTGGACTCCCTGCCGTACTCGCAGCGCGCTTCGCTTTCCGATGCCACCCAGGACGCCCTCAACCCCGATGGCACAACCCAGCGCTTGGTCAATGACCGGGTGGGCTATATCCGCAACTCCGTGAAGGCGACCGTGGATGCCTATGACGGCAGCGTGGACCTCTACGAGTTCGACAAGGAAGACCCCGTTCTCAAGGCCTGGGAAGGTGTCTTCCCGGATGTGGTGAAGCCGGAATCCGAGATCTCCGATGAGCTGCGCGAGCACTTCCGCTACCCAGAGGACATGTTCAAGGTGCAGCGTGACCTCTTGGCCCGCTACCACGTTGATGACCCGAACGTCTTCTTCAATAACGACGCCTTCTGGTCCGTACCGAATGACCCGACCGCAGAGGAATCCCGTGACCTGAACCAGCCGCCGTACTACGTGATGGCTGCCGATCCGGAAACCGGCGACCCGAGCTTCCAGCTGACCACCTCGTACCGTGGTCTGAACCGTGAGTTCCTGTCCGCACACATGGCGGTATCTTCCGATCCGGATACCTACGGCGATATCACCGTGCGCGTGCTGCCAACCAATACGCAGACCCAGGGTCCGAAGCAGGCACAGGACGCCATGATGTCTTCTGACCAGGTTGCCCGCGACCGCACCCTGTGGGAAGGCACCAACGATCTGCACAACGGTAACCTGCTGGCCTTGCCGGTCGGCGGCGGCGAGATCCTCTACCTCGAGCCGATTTACTCGCAGCGCAAGGATCAGGCATCCGCCTTCCCGAAGCTGCTGCGTGTGCTCGTGTCCTACAAGGGCCGCGTGGGCTACGCACCGACTATCGGTGATGCCCTTGAGCAGGTGGGAATCGACGCCAAGTCCGCCCAGGACATCGAAGAGATCGAGGGCGACTCCGGCGACGACGATGCCGATAAGGACAGCTCTTCTGCGGACAAGAAGGACGAGAAGAAGGAATCTACTGAGGAATCCGCTCCGGCTTCGGCCCCTCGTTCCTCCGATGAAGCAGGCGCTATCGAGGACATCAACAAGGCCCTGAAGGGCCTGGAGGATGCCCGCAATGGCTCCTTTGAAGAGTACGGCCGCGCCCTAGATGAGTTGGATAAGGCCGTCGAGTCCTACCAGAAGTCCGAAGGCTAAAACCTCCAACTTCTTACACTCGAAACTCAGGAAATAAGGCACCTACCCAGGGGATTTGGGTAGGTGCCTTCCTGTCTGTATAGTTACAGAAGTCGCCGGGACAGAGCGAATACATTAAGTATTAATGAACTGTTCAAGCGCAGATGATGGAAGTCATCTCGACGCGGGGTGGAGCAGCTCGGTAGCTCGCTGGGCTCATAACCCAGAGGTCGTAGGTTCGAATCCTGCCCCCGCTACCAACTTCCAGGCCCTGACCAGATTAAGTTCTGGTCAGGGCTTTTATTTATGCCTTGTGGAGCTGAATGCGGCCTAGACGACAGGGTTAAACGAGAAAACGTGTTGTTTTGTGTTGTGTCATCGGCTGGGCACCTTTTGTCATTTCATGGGTCCTTTTCTGATTCCTATGAAGTGTGAGTATTCGGTTGGGAAACCGTTGCCAAAGAAGGCTGGTGGACCGAGGGCGGGTCTGCAGATTCCTCAGAAGCTACCGAAACTACATCAGCCGTTTTGGCGGGCTACAGGTACATGTGGGACCGATGCATATGATTTGGATCTCGCGACTGGATTTGGGAATTAAAATGAGAGTAAAAGTGCGGTAACTTCCTACCAGAAACTCCCAAATTGTAATGTTGCAGTCTCCAGTAGTGATAGATCGCACTTATATTGAAAATAAATTATTTATTCTGGAGTTTCGTGAGAAGCGCGAGTGAAAATACTAATGGATTGAGATAAAAGTATGAAAGTATGCATCCACTGGGCGGGTTCGCTATAGTTATAGCCGTAAACATGTTCGCCGATGGGTGCTATTTATAAATTGTGTATATCGATGCCAATGACACTCTTAATACGAACAGTTATCTATCGGACGGCTAGAAAAGTAACTCATTTTTTGATTGAAAGGGAACGCAAATATGCGCCTTGTGAGCAAATACATTGCTGCAGCTTGCGGAGCAGTCATGCTCGCTACAGGTCTTTCCGGTGTCGCGTCAGCCGCACCGACCGGTAATCTCGTTACGCTCGGAGACTCCTACTCCGCCAACCCTGACCAAGTCCGAAATACCTTCCGCGGGGTTCCTGGCGCAACCGATAATTACCCCCAGCGCGAGGGGTGCCTTCAGGCGCCTAATAACTGGCCGCGGAAGCTAGCCGCAAAGACGAATCGACCACTGGCTGATTGGTCCTGCACCGCTCAGACGTCCAATACCATGAATCAACGCTTGGACCGGGCTATTGCCAATGGCGACATCCGCAATGACTCCACCGTCGTCATCGCTGTAGGAATGAATGACTACGGTCCGTATAACTTCGATGTGTTGAAGAGGTCTCCGGATGTCCCGAAAAACGTCCACGATAACTATGTGAACCGTCTGCGGGAAGCTGGCGATAAGATTCACCGCGCAGCACCGGGAGCAAAGATCGTTGTATCGGGCGCACTACCTACCGTGGATCGTGAACACGCAACGCTCTGCGCGGTCAATGTGATCCCGAACCGCCCGGGCGGTATTTACGTCCCAATCCTGCGGGATGTCGAAAATTGGAACCGTGATAACCAAATTGAGGCAGCTAATTCAATTGGGGCAACCTACGTTGACATGATTGATGGCGCTCGCGGCCATGATACGTGTGCTCCAGATGCCGAGCGTTGGGTCGCCGGCTTGATTGATACCACGACGCCGAACTACAACATGAGTATTCATCCGTCGGATGCAGGCTCCGAGTACATTGCTAACACTCTTTTGGCTCACGTATAAGTATTCGAAGCTCCTTTAATTGGAGGCAGTGGTTTCCAACTCAGCTTTTGTCTCCAATTTTTAGACCTTCACCAGTGGAAAGCACGGGTGAAGGTCTTTTTATATTTTCGATCTAAGCCCGCCGCGAATTGTAGGCGTGCATGGGGGTGCGGCGTAGCTAGATATTAGCGCCAGAGGGGACAACGAGTGGGCCTCCTGTAACCGGATCTTCAATAACTAAGGCGTTTAAGTTGAATGCGGTGAGAAGTAATTGAGGAGAAATGATCTCCTTGGGGGTCCCAGTTATAAGAATCTTACCTTGGCTCATTGCAATCAAATGGTCGCTATATCGAATAGCCAAGTTGAGGTCATGCAAAACCATAACGATGCTGCGCCCCAGCTTAGTTCGCAGCGAACGAATGAGCTCGAGAATTTCGATGGACGTCGCCAAATCTAAGTATGTTGTGGGCTCGTCGAGGAACATAATCTCTGTGTCTTGAGCTAGAACCATGGAAATCCACACTCGTTGGCGTTGGCCACCGGAAAGCTCATTAATGGAGCGTTCAGCAAATTGCAGGGAGCCGGTTTGTGTGAGCGCGGAATAAACCTCCTGCTCATCCGATGCTGACCATTGGCGCAGCCATGATTGATGTGGATGGCGCCCGCGAGCGACAAGATCGGATACAAGTAAACCCTCTGGCGCAATGGGAGCCTGTGGCAGCACACTAATTTTTGTGGCCACATCCTTTCGGCGAAGCTCAGTGATATCGCGCTCACCTAACATTACGGTGCCACTTTCTATGGGTAACAGCCTTGCGAGGCTGCGTAAGAGGGTTGATTTTCCGCACCCGTTGGGACCAACAATCGTAGTAACTTTGCCTTTGGGGAGCTCTACATCAATATTTTCAAGGATCGGAGTGTTGCGCGCGTATCCTACAGTGAGGTTTGATGCCGTAATTGCTGTGCGCGAAGTGATTAATGGGTCAGACATTAAACTGATTGGACCTTCCGATTTTGCTGGACGAGTAAATAGAGTAAAAACAGGCCCCCAATTATCGAAGTAACGATTCCAACAGGAAGCTCGATCCCCAACAGAGCATGAATGACGACGTCTGCGCCGAGTAAAAGAATCGCTCCAGTAAAGGCGGAGGCTAGCAGCGGTGGTGTTGCGGTACGGCAGATACGAAGTGCTAATTGGGGAGCGACAAAGGCTACAAAGCCAATGGGGCCTGCTGCGGAGACCGCAACGGCAGTTAATGCTACGGCGAGTATAAGTACGGAGAATTGCACCGCATTGACACGAGAACCGAGTGCCTGTGCCATGTCTGTGCCGAGCGCCGTGGGCAGTAGTTGGTAACTAACCCATCCGAGCAATGGCGCAGACATTATTATTGCAATGGCTACTGGAAAAGTAGTCGTCCAATTTGCTCGTTCTAGTGAGCCAGTCAGCCAAAATTGAGCGACGGAGGCATCGTGCAATTGGGCACGAATCATGGCGAAGCTGATGTAACCAGACAACAGCGAGGTAATGATTATGCCCGAGAGCACGAGCCTGAATGGGTTTGCGTCTCCTTTCCAGGAAAGAATCCACACGACGACGCTTGTACTGACTGCTCCGATAAAAGCGGCCAATGGGACTCCGATGCCGGCCAACCAGCCTATGATGCCGGTACCCGAGCCGAAGACGATAACCGTAACCGCCATTGCTGAGGCGCCGGCGGTTATGCCTAAAATGTCAGGACTGGCGAGCGGATTTCTGGTTACCGATTGTGTTAAAGCTCCAGCGAGACCAAGAGCACAACCTACTGTAAGCGCAGTGAGAGCACGCGGCATTCGCCATTCGAAGACTACTAGTTTCTCCAGTCGAGTGCCTTGGCCGCTGACAATAACTTCCAGTATTCGGCCGAAAGAGATCGGATAATCTCCCAGCATGATAGAAAAAGGCACAAGAAGTAGAGCCAGTATAGCCAGAATGAAAGTGGTAGATAATTGCCACGGGCGCCAAACAACTGAGAGTTCTAATAGTTTTGTGCCAATGCGGAAGGCAGGGCGGCCGGGGACGGAATTGCGGTCACTACTCATAGCGCTACCCCCTTCCGGTGGAAGACGAGCACGAAGAATAAAGGGGCGCCGATAAAAGCGACGACGATTCCTACCGGTAACTCGCCTGGACGTGCGATGATTCGGCCAATGACATCAGCAAGTACCATCAACGTGGCACCTAATAGGGCGGAATACGGCAAAATCCACCGATAGTCAGGACCTGTGATGGCACGAACCAAATGCGGCACTATCAAGCCAATGAACCCAACTGGTCCTGCCATAGCGGTCGCAGCCCCCGCAAGCAAAGAGATTAGGACCATACCGAAGAGGCGAGCCCGATCGGTTCGAACACCGAGACATTGAGCTACATCGTCTCCTAGGTTAAGTAAGTTTAGAGCTGGGGCTGAAGCAAAGGCTAAGACGATGCCCAAGACTGCGAATGGAAGTACTCCCCAAAAGACATCTAGACCTCGACCCGCTACCGAACCTACGGTCCAAAAACGCATACGGTCCAGGTTGGCTTCTTCTGCCAGAATGAGGCCTGTAGTGATCGAATTCAACACGGCAGACAAGGCTGCGCCACTAAGTGTAAGAGTGAGCGGACTAGCATTGCCTCCATTGATGCGTCCCAGGCCGAAGACAATGATGGTTGCACTTACCGCGCCCAAGAAGGCAGCCACAGTTGTTGCAAACATACTGATCGATCCAAAGACTGCGAAAGTGGAAACTACTGCTAAGGCGGCACCAGCGTTGACCCCAAGAATGCCTGGATCGGCGAGCGGGTTTCGGGTGTGGCCTTGAATTAAAGCGCCAGCTACTCCGAGAGAAGCGCCCACTACGATTGCGATCAAGGTCCTCGGCACACGGAGCTCGAAGAGTACGCGCTGTTCAAAGTTTAGAGCAGTTGCACGGTGCGAAGGAACTTCTCTGAGAGCAGATATGACATCGGTTAGCGGAATACTTCTAGCTCCGACAGCGATACTCAAACAAACTCCGAGGACGAGCAGCACCAAACACAGTATGAGTCCCGCAACGCGTCGCGAATAGGTGCGGCTTCGAGGTAGTTGGGTGCCGTTAATGCTGAAACTGGAATGAATATCCATAGTGGTCAGTAGGAAAATCCTGTTCTGTGCGGTGAGACCTGTGTTGTTTAGAACCGGACCGGCTTGTCTAGGAGTCAGGTCCATAAAACGAAGAGGCGATAGTTTCAGGCGATTGGCTTGCTGTTGAAGTCCTCCCGTTTCTTCAAAGAAAACACTTGTTCCCATTTGTGTCCCACGCTGAGCTAGCGACTGAATTTTCGCAGTTGAACGTCATTGACAACTTGCGAAGTGTTAGGTGAGACACAAATATATGTGCCGCAAGTTAGGTTAGTCAACCCTAATGTTATTGACATATTGAATGCTGGGCATTTTAGGAATGGAGAAGTGGTCATAGAAGAGCTTTTTGCCCTTGGATTGCAGATGGGAAAGAAGTTCAATCTCTACGGGGATGGTTTTCCGTCTAGACAAGGCTGGTTAATGGAATTTTGTACCGATTTGCAGCGGAGCACTATTGCAATGTGGTGTAGGTAAAGCTAACCTAACCTAAAAGTTGCCTGTGGGTCTTTGGGAAATCCAGTGGAAGACGTTGAGGACAACTTCAGGAAACCGACTTTAAGGAAAAAGGATGTCAGTAAAGAGGAGAGCGCGGTCAACTATCGCAGCCGCAATCTGTGCCGGATTGGTTTTGTCAGGATGCTCGTCGAACGATTCAACCGATGAAGCGGCAACTTCCAAAGTTGCAGAAGACGTGACCATTGAGCATGCACGGGGTACGGATACGTATCCGGCCAATCCACAAAATGTGGTTGCCGTGGGGCCGGCTGTTGATAACCTGCTGGAACTTGGAATTAAACCAGCAGCCGTCGTGCAGAATGCAAAAGATAAGAACTCACCCTGGCGCGAGGGGAAGCTCGATGGTGTCAAGGTGATCGATCAGGCAGATTTCAAAACTCTGCCACAAGAACAAATTGCGGCAATCGAACCTGACTTCATCGTTGGTGACTATTGGACAATATCTGAAGATAATTACAAAGAATTGTCAGCCATCGCACCGACCCTCGGCGGCATCTCCAATAAAGGGGAGGGGATTGGCTGGGAGGCACAGCTAGAAGCTTTGGGCAAGATATTCAATAAGGAGTCCGAAGCGAAGAAAGCCATTGATGAGGATCAGAAGCGTTTCGCTGATGTGAAGGAAAAACTGCCAAACCTCTCTGGTAAAACCGGCATTGTTTCTCAATTCGCCCAGGGATCCTTTGGTGCCGTTGCAGACCCTGAGGATCCGGGTGCATCCTTCATCTACGACCTGGGTATGAAGTTTCCGGATAAGCTGACTGACGGATCGGTCCCAGTTGATAAAGGCCGCGTCACGCTTTCTCCGGAAAACGTATCTTACCTGGCCGCTGATTTTATGGTCATTTATAACCGCACCGGCTCAATCGAAGAAGTTGAAAATACTCCGGGATACAAAGATTTGCCGCAGGTAAAATCCGGTGCGACTCTCGCTGGTGATGAGGCGGTCGTCGCTGGACTCAACACCCCAACGAGCCTGAGCCGAGCTTGGGTCCTGGACAAGACGATGCCGACGCTGGAAAAGGTTGGAAAGTAGTCAAGGTTTGCTCAACTCCGACGCCTGCTAGATGGGGCTCAGATCGTTGCAGCAGGTAGTCGTCAACGCCTTTCGATTTATCGGAAGGCGTTCTCTCTAAAAGACTGTATCCAAGGCAGTGGTGCGTCCGTTCTTGCCTTTCCGGCAACGAAAACCGACGTCAGGCTTTCCGCATATTCACCCATCGGCGCAGCACGATGGCCGCGTTAAAAGGTCTCTAGGTGAGCTGGAAATGCTTGGTGTTGGGAAAGGTGTTCAAAGCGTTAGTAACAACTTAATAAGAAAATTTAGGCCATCGAACAAAGTGAATTAAAAGCCATCAAAACCGAGAGGGGAATGGTCTCAAAATGCCAAGGAACAGCCGGAGCAGGGAAATTTATCCAATTTCTTACCGGGAATTATACGTGGAAGATATCGAAGATATATCGCCATCCATGCGGCGAATTACGTTCAGCGGGGAACAGCTCCAGGAGCATGAACGCGATGGCATTTCCGTTCCTTCATTGTTAAGCCATGGTTTTGATGACGACGTTCGGCTCATCTTCCCAGATCCGGAAACTGGAGAGCGGCCGCACCCAATCGCCCAAAACGATGGCAACCTCCTGTGGCCAGAAACTGTTAAAAATCTCTTCCGCACATACACGGTTCGCTACTTTGACGCTGTTAACGGGCGGTTAGCAATTGATTTCGCTCGCCATGGCGTGGGCTTGGCTGAAAACTGGTCACAGAATGTCCGGATCGGTGACGCTATTTTTGTGGCAGGTCCAAAGTCGTGTGCGCAGTTACCCACGCATACCGATTGGCTTTTCTTGGCGGGAGACGAGACCGCGCTCCCAGCCATCGGCCGCTGCCTGGAATCACTTCCGACAGGGCATGATGTGGTTGCGGTGATAGAGGTTCCGACGAGCGCTGATATTCAAGACTTAGACATTCCAGATTCAGTTCACGTCCACTGGGCGATACGTGACCAGGGCGACGACTTCATAGCAAAGACTAGTGCGCTTTTTGAAGAGACTGCTGATTCACGATTGCCTAGTGGTGAAGCATACGTATGGGCGGCGGGGGAGGCGTCCCGGCTGAAAACACTGCGGCGTTTGTTCAAAGCTTCCGGAATTGCCCCTGAGCATCAGGAAATTACAGGCTACTGGCGGCGTACTAGCCGGAAAGACGGCAAAGAAAGTGCGACGAACAGTAGTAATAGTGTTTTGCACAATATCCATGATTTGGGTGAGTTGAATTCAGCCTTTGCGCTTCGCACTGCCGTACGTTTAGGGCTCTTTCAAGAGATCGATGCGGGTGCCAAAACAGTTCCTGCCCTTGCTGCTGCGACAGAACTTCACGAGGAGGCGTTGCGGAGGTTTATCCGCTACCTAGCTGCTCTTGAACTCGTCGAAGTCAGCGAGTCCACCTTCACCTTGACCGCAATGGGACTGGAACTGGCGGACCCGGATTCAAAGGTGGTGCGTTGGCTAAGCGGGCCTGCGCATCTTGAGGCGATGGCACTGATGCGCCTTGAACACAGCCTTCGTACCGGTGAGGCGGCTCCGCAAGGCGAGAGGGGATTGCCGTGGTCAGAATATCTTGGCCAGGACCCGCAACTGGCAGCCGAACGCTTTGAGCAAAAGAATGTGAGCGCTGGGTGGACTGCTCCTTCCGCGGCAAAGGAACTGCAGCATTATCTCGATGAAAGGGCTCGCGTCCTTATCGTTGGGCAGGGCAGTGCAGTATATGCAGATGAAATTCTCCGGCGATGTGAGCATGCTCAGAGCAGGGTTATCACCGATGCTTCCTCGGAAGCAGTGCTACGGGAAATCGCAGGAGCTTCTCGTGAACGGTGCGAAACGAGTGGCGATGGAACTGGCTTTAATCCCACTGATGCGGACTATGCGTGGGCAACTGATGTAGTCTTCATTGATCCCTGGAGTGTCTTTGGCAACGCAGAGGTGACTGCCCAATTAGACCGCGCCGCTCACGGAGATGCGTTCCATCGGGCTTATATCCTTTCCGAGGTTCTGGAGGAAACCGGGGGCGATGAGCATTCCTATGAAGAGGACTTGGTGAGGCTTTCCATGTTCGGCACGAAGGTGCCGACACAAGAAGATGTCAGCGCTGTTGTCGCTGATAGCGGCGCTCTAATTTCTTCTGCCACGGCTGTTGGCTGGGGTAAACACCTTTTCGTCCTGGAGGCAGAACCGAATTCCTAAAGAGGAGCCTCGGTGGGACAAACGCCTCGAGCTTCACCATTTATTTCCGGACTACGGTTCCACGCGGGAGCCGGGTGGCCGTTACAGCCATAAGTGTGGTGAACACGGTGAAGTAGGCGAAGGTCGTCCAGCCGACCCCGTGGGTAAGGGTCATCAGCACCGTGCAGACTGACACACCGAGTGCGCTGCCAAGTTGGGTCGCTATGCGGCCTGCAGCGCTGGCATGGACGACTTCATCTTTGGTTAAGCCGTGGTAGGTCGCGGACATCGTGAGCACCGTAAGGGCTCCGATGCCGCCGCCGCGCACGAATAGCCCGCAGCCTTGAAGGATGAGCCAGCCTGCCGCCTGGCCGGTGGGAAAAGCGAAAGGTAGCGTTCCGATAATAGTGGCGACAATGCACACGTAGACAGTCTTCCGCGTACCCCATCGGGCGATGAATTTTTTCGATGCCGAGCGGCTGAAATAGGCGCCCACGCTTTGTAGGGCCAGCAGAAGTCCCGCATGCAGTGCGGTGTAGGCGTAGTTGCTCTGGTAGTGCAACGGAATGAGAAACAGTCCGCCATAAAACACGGTGCTTGCAATGGCCAGTGTTGCCCACGCTGAGGAAAAGGAAGCGTGGGTAAATAAGCGGACATCGATAAGCGGCGAAGGCGCCCGGAGCGCATGTAGCACAAAATATCCAATCAGCCCCGCGCTGGCGATGAGGAGAATTCCGCTTGCCCAGGAGCTCATGTGCCCGATGGTGGTAAAGCCATAGACCGCCGTGAGCAAACCGGGGGCGAGCAAGAGGTATCCCGTGCGGTCAAGCTGGGCTGTAGGGTCTGCTGGGGTTCGTTCTAGATAGTGCACGGCAAGGGCAATCGCGGTGATGCCGATGGGAACGTTGATGAGGAAGATGGCGCGCCAGCCGATGGCATCGACAAGCAGCCCGCCCAGTAGTGGGGCAATAGCGGGTGCGATAACCGCCGGTAGCCCGATTGCGGTGATAGCGCGTGTGGCCTGGTCCTTCCCGGCATTAGTGACAATGAGCGTCTGCATCACCGCCACCGAGAAGCCCGCCGCGAATCCCTGCAGGATGCGGAAGGCGATAAGCATGTCTATATGTGTAGAGACCGCGCACAGGATTGAAGCGACGGTGAAGACTGCCAGCGCGGTAATCCAGAGATTTTTGGCGCCGAAGCGGCGCGTTGCCCAGCCGCTGAGTGGAATGGCCATAGTAGAGGCCAACTCGTAGCCGGTGATGACCCATTGGGCGAGAACTATCGGTGCGTTGAAAGCCTCGCCAATGGAATGAATAGCGACGTTGACGATGCTGATATCTAGCAGCGGCAAAATTGAGCCGAAGACTAGGGCGATGACGACCCGCCTAGTCTGGGGATCGAGTTTTTCTTCTTCCTGCATGAGGGGTTCCCTTCGGAGTGTGTGCGCGTGCGCACATGGCGTGGTGAGGTGTGGTCATGATGGAGATAGTGATGGAGGTGTGTGGGTTAAGGGGTGAATGGTCCGTCGTGGGTGAGGGCGGTGAGCATTTCCGCGAATTGTTGTTGCGCGGGCTCCGGCCAGCGGGCGAGGAATTCTTCCAATTTTTGGGTCAGGCGTGAGCGCATTACGGCGACGTTGTCTTGGCCCAGTGGGGTTAGCGACAGTTGTATCCACCGCGCGTCGCGGGGATCGGTAGCGCGCGTGATGAGCCCGGCTTTTTCTAAGACCGAGGCGTGGCGGGATACCACCGAGCGGTCTAAGCCGATAACGGTGGCGAGCTCTTTTGGGGTGGAGGGACCACAGCGGTCTAGGCCGCTGAGTACCAAATACGTAGATTCATTGATTTCTTCACCGAGCCCCTGGGTGAGGTAGGCGTACATGCGTCGGCGGAGGCTGCGCTGGGAAAGGAGTCCCAGTGCGTCGGCGACTTGTTTGCTTGGAGTGTCCATGCCAGCAGAATACATGCAGAGTACACGCGTGTCTAGTGCACGCGTGCCTATTGCACGCTAATTTTGGCGAGATGATCGCGGTGGAGAGCGGAAAGCGTATAAAACAACCGCGTTTGTCCATTTTTCGGCCCGATTTTTGGCGAAACGCGGTTGTTTTGGACAGCCTGACGCTCAGCCGTACCTCTATCTGCTGGGATGGGCACTTAAATCGCGCAAAAGAGCCTTCCGGTTTTCCAATACCGGTTCCCCGTGCATGCACCTTAACTTTCTGGAACGCTAGGATAGGAAAGAATAGATCTAGTTAAGGAGTACAAAGCAATGGCTAAAGAAACTGCACGCGCCCTTGGGCACGAAGTAGACGTGGACCGCGAGAAGTTTACTTACCTGGCATCGACTGATGCCGAGGGCAACAAGATTGAATCCGGCAAGGTTGCTGCAGCGGGAGCCGGTGTCGCGGGAGCCGCAGCTGCTGCCGGTGCCGCTGCAGCGGCGAACGCGGATGAGCAGAACGATTCCGTGACCCAGAGTGATTACGAGCCGAAGAACCACGTCGTTACTGGTGCTGAGGAAGAACACGTCGCCGCCGCGTCCGAGCAACCGGACCTGCAGGAACAGCTGGATGAGGACAACGCGGACTATGAGCCCTCACAGCATGTGGTGGGCGAGGCCGAGGAAGAACACATCGGCACCGCACCAGAGCAGCCGCAAGAGGATGTGGCAGATGATGAACGCGATGACTTCGATGACTTGAAGGACAAGGTCACCGAGGCCGGCAATGTCGTTGAAGAAGCCATCAACCGCGCTAAGGACTTCGTGGAAGACAAAGCACAGGAATACCAGGACGGATCCGGCAAGAAGGGCGGTTTCTTTGACCGCGTGAAAGACGTTGTGCGCGAGGCTCGCGATAACCTCGATGAGAAGCATAAGTAGTTAACTACGCGTAGGCCGCTGCTTTTCCGGTAGGGGGAGGGGCAGCGGCCTTTTGTGCTGTCGTGCTAGTCCAGCGCGTGCAGGTAGAACCGGCGGATGAGGAGGTGGCGGGGGATATCGACAAGCGGGCGCAAGAAGGGCAGGAAGGGCTCGGAGGTGGCATCGATAAGCAGCAGCGTCCGCCCATCGCGCAGGCGCTCTAGGGTAAAGGTTTCCTCGCCGCGCTCGAGGTGTCCGGGCAAGGTGCCGTAGGTAAAGCCGCAGCGGCCATCGTCGGCGAAGGTCTCGACCACGCGGCAGCGGAAATCAAACGGGCCAAGGCCCATGGTGACCTCGGCGCCTTCTTGTACGACTGGGTGGGTGGGGCTCACGCGGAATAGGCCGCTGCGCTGGATGCCCCAGCGAAAGAGCCGGTGGGCTGCGGTATCGAAATCGGCGTCGATGACCCTGCTCATGTGCAGCTGCGGAAATCCGGCGGTATCGGAATAAGAAAGCGGCTCTGGCATCTTAAGTCTCAGCGCTAATCTGTGGGGACCTCATGGGGTGAAGAATAGGGCATCGAAAAGTTTTTGGGTACGGATTAATAGTGTGATCACCCCCGAAACCTGAAAGAACGGTAACGGCTTGGAAACAGTCACAGGACTGAGCTGCTTTCACACGAGATTCATGTCAGGATTTAGCTAGCACGATCTTGACAACTGAAAGAAGGTACTTTGATGCTTCGCATTCCGCACCTAAAGAAAGTCCTGGTGGGCTCGGCTTTCGCTGGTGCGTTTTTCTTGGGCTCCCCGGCAGCAGGCGCCCAAGAATTGCCCCAACCGGATATTGACTCGGCAGGGTTAATCAACCACGTGCGCGAAGGTCTCGCGGACTTTGGCATTGAGACCCCAGAGGTGGATAAGCAGGTCACCGATACCGTAGATTCCGCGGTGCAGAACGCGCACGATACGGTGGCGAATAAGGTCCAGCAGGGGGCTCAGTATGCGGAGCCGGCCACGACCCCGAATCCCTTCGGGCTGCTGGAACAAGCTACCCAGGTAGAGCAAAAGCCACTGGGTAATAATCCCAACTACCAGTGGAAAAATGATGGATTTTCCAAGGTAGCCGCAGGCAAGCCCGATGCAGATTTTGTTCTGCACCGCGTGCCGGGGTCCTTGTTCGATGCCCCGCGCATTCCTGAGGAATCCGATGTTGCCATGAACCAAGGCAAGTCCCTCTATGGCCCTGGAACTCCCATCTACATCAATGGTGACACCATGTGCACCTTGAGCGTTGCCGGTCATGACGATGCTGGCCGCAAGGTGGGGCTGACCGCGGGGCACTGCGGCAATGAGGGCGATGCCATTATTTCGGCCGATTCCGATCACATTGGCCCGACGGGCACCATCGTGTCCAAGAACGACGAGCTAGATTATTCGGTTATCGAATTCGGCTCTAACGCAGAGGTCACCCGCACCTACAACGGGGTTACCGTTAACTCCCTGGGCGGGACCGTAAACCCGGGTGAGACCGTGTGCAAGCAGGGTGTTGCCACCGGCAAGACCTGCGGTATGACCTATCAGCAGGCACAAAGCATCCATGTCAACCAGGTCTGTGCCATGATGGGCGATTCCGGTGCGCCATTGCTCGCCGGTGACCGCCTCGTCGGTTCCATCTCCGGCGGCTTCCTGCCGGTGAACTTCCCGTGTCGCACCCCGCTGCAAGGTGCGGTTCACAACCCCACCGCCGCTACCAACATGGACACCGTGTTGGCGGATATGAACCGCCGCGGTGGCGTTGGCGCAGGGTTTACCCTGCCCGAAGCATAAGCGCGAAGCAGACAGCGCCCCGTTCAGCCTTGAGAGCCGCACGGGGCGCTTTTTCATGCGCAATTTCTATGGGCATATAACGCGCATGCGTCCCGCCAAAGTGGGGGAAGCGCAGGATAGCCTTGCCTGCGTAATCGCCATAAACTGAGGTGAGACTTACCTATTGTCTGTTTAGGAATAGTCAATATCTGCTGTGGCTAACGCTTCCGCAGCGAAATTTGAACCGAGGTTTCCCCATGCACCAAACCCATTCCACCCCACCAGAAACCGGTCCCATGCGCGCGGATCAGGCACCCGCCGATGCCGTGGTGGAACTGTCCGCTGATTGCCTGCACAACGCGATAGAGACCCAACCAGCACTGGCCGTACGGCTGCGCGAGCTGGGCTTTCGCCCAGGCACCCGCGTGCAGATTGGCCGCACCGTCGCCGGCGGTGCGCGCGTGGTCACCGTGGGCACGGCCCGCTACGCGGTGGATGCGCACACGCTGCGCCAACTCGAAGTCATTCCGCTGGAGGCATAAGCCATGGCACATAACTCCACGGCCCCAGCAAGCTGCCACAGTACCTCTAGTATGCGGATAGCGGCGGAAGGCACGCCAGTCCTGGCACTGGTGGGCGCGCCCAACTCCGGAAAATCCACCCTCTTTAACGCCTTGACCGGCGCGAAGGTCCAGACTGGCAACTGGCCGGGCACCTCCGTCGAGGTCAGCCGCGGGCTCTGGAATGCGCAGCCAGAGGCTTTCGACATCATCGACCTGCCCGGCGCCTATTCCCTGGACCCCATGAGCCCGGACGAGGCCTTTACCAAGCAGATGCTCATTGACTGCCCAGCGGACGAGCGCCCCGATGTCGTCGTGGTCCTCGTGGACGCAACGGCCCCGGCCCGCGGGCTCAACCTGGCGCTGCAAATCGCCGCCGAGCCGTACCGCGTCATCCTCGGCGTGACCAAGGAAGATATGGCCGAGCAGCAGGGCATTAGCATCGATACTGATGCGCTCTCCCGCGCTACCGGCATGCCAGTGGTCAGCGTTAATGGACGGCGCCGGCGCAACCTCGACGGGTTGGAAACCACCGTGGCGCAGGCCATGCGCGCCGAGCCAACCATCATCCGCCAGGATTCCGGCCTGGACCAGCGCTTTGCGGATCTCGATGCCGCCGAAAAAGCCGCGGTCCACCGCGTAGAGGTAGGTGAGACCCTCCCCCAACGCGTCGACCGCGTGGTGCTGCACCCGGTGGTGGGCCCACTGCTCTTCCTCGCGGTGATGTGGGCGGTCTTCTTCATCACCACCACGGTGGCAGGGCCCATGCAGGACGGGCTCGAGGACCTTATTACCGGTCCGGTCTCGGACGCGGCCCGCGCCGGGCTGGAAGCCATTGGCCTCGACCATTGGCTGATTACGGGCCTGCTTGTCGATGGCCTCATTGGCGGCGTCGGCATGGTCCTGACCTTCGCCCCGCTGCTGGCGCTGATGTTTCTGTGCCTGGCCGTGCTGGAGGATTCCGGCTACATGGCCCGCGCGGCGGTGGTCACCGATAGGGTGATGCGCTCGATTGGCCTGCCCGGCAAGGCCTTTATCCCCATCGTGGTGGGCTATGGCTGCAACGTGCCAGCGATTTCGGCCACGCGCGTGCTTGGCGATGTCCGCCACCGCATCCTTACCTGCCTGCTCATCCCGTTTACTTCGTGCTCGGCGCGGCTCATCGTCTTTATGATGCTGGCGCAGGTCTTCTTCCCCGATCACGCCGGATCGGCCGTCTTTGGCATGTACGTCTTATCCATCGCCTTGGTGGTTGCCGTGGGCCTGACGCTGCGGAAAACGGTCTGGCGCGCCATGCCGTCCGAGGCGCTCGTAATTGACCTTCCTTCGTATCAGCTGCCCACGCTCAAACTATCGGTCTCGGTTATGTGGGTGCGCTTGAAGGGATTTCTTCACACCGCAGGCGGCATCATCGTGGCCACGGTGGTGGTCATTTGGCTGCTCATGTCCATCCCAGTTACCGGTGGGCATTCCTTTGACGAGGAAGCCGTCCCGCCGGAGGACTCGGCGTATGGCGCGGTTTCAAAGGCGATATCCCCGGCCTTCGCGCCGGCAGGCTTCGATTCATGGTCCCTGACCGGCCCGCTGGTTACCGGCTTCGTGGCGAAGGAAACGCTGATTTCCACCTGGGCGCAGACCTACGCCGTCGATGACGTCACGGATGCTGATCCTGAGGAGCAGGCCGAGTCTTCGCTGGCCGATCACATCCGCAGCGATTTCGATGCCGCCTCCGGTGGGCACGGGCTGGCCGCGGTGTGGGCGTATATGGTCTTTCTCTTGGCCTATACCCCGTGCGTGGCTACGGTGGCCGCGCAGCGGCGCGAAATCGGCTGGAAGTGGACGCTCATCGGCTTTGTACTGCAGCTCGTCACGGCTTGGGTCTTGGCAGTCGGCGTCTTCCAGGTGCTGAGGTTATTCCTATGAGCCCTACAGACAAGGTAAAAGAAGCGATCCGCGGCGGTCACTCCACCCCCGCGGATATCGCCCGCGCGACGGGATTAGGGCAGGGGACGGTGGAAGTAATCCTCGCACATTTGGAGCACAGCGCGCAGCTCGTGCGCGAATCGCTGTCCTCGTGCCCCACGGGCGGTTGCGGAAGCTGCTCGCACAGTGACGGCTGCTCCGGCGCCGAGGGCGGGCGCCGTGAACCGGTCCTATTGAAGCTTTCGGCCCGCCCTTAATCCTGCAGCATCTGCAAAGCGGCCTTGTGCAGGCGGCCATTGGAGGCAATGGCTGATCCGCCGTGCGGGCCAGGATTGCCGGAAAGATCCGTAAACGTGCCGCCTGCCTCGGTCACCAGCAGGGAAGGGGCGGCGAGATCCCAGAGGGAGACCTCCGGCTCGGTGGCGATATCGACGGCGCCTTCTGCCACGAGGCAGTAGGACCAGAAATCGCCGTAGCCGCGCAGGCGCCACGTCTTATCCGTGAGGTTGAGGAATTTATCGCGCAACCCTCGCTCGGACCAGCCGGTCAACGAGCTCATGGCTAGGGAAGCATCCCCAAGTTTTTCGATCTGGGAGACGTGCAGGCGCTTTGGCTCGCCGCCAAAGACACGGTAGGCACCGGCGCCCTTAGCCGCATACCAGCGCCGGCGCAGGGCAGGGGCGGAGACCACGGAGACGACCGGTTCGCCGTCCTCGAGCAGGGAAATAAGCGTGGCCCATACCGGCACGCCGCGCACGAAGTTCTTTGTGCCATCGATGGGATCGATGACCCACTGGCGGCCTTCGTAGCAGGCCTGGCCGCCGAATTCTTCGCCTAAAACCTCATCGCGCGGGCGGGAGCGCTTCAGCGAATCGCGGATGTGCTTCTCGCAGTTCAGATCCGCATCCGACACCGGGGTCAGGTCCGGCTTTTCCTTCACGGAAAGGTCGGTGGCTTCGAAACGGTGCATCGTGACCACATCGGCGTGACCGGCTAACTCGAGCGCGAGACCTAAGTCTTCTTTGAATTTACCCACGGAGCCATTCCTCCATTTGTTGAACTACTTGTTTATTTCCGGCCAAGCACCACTCGACGCCACCGGCTTCTATCTTGCGGGCCGCACCACCGGCGGCCTCAATGAGAGCCTTGCCGGGGAACCAATCCCAATCTGCTATCGAGTGCTGCATCCAAGCGCCCCACGTACCTTCTGCCACGGAGGCCAAGTCCACCGAACCGGCACCAAGCATACGGACTGTAGCAAAGTTTTCGGTTACCCGCTGCCATGCAGCACGAATTTCTGGATCCGCGAGCGACGTGGGGTGCAGGTAGGACGAGAGCGAGATCTCCTCCGCGGGCTTATCTGCCAGCTTGGCGACGTCCTTGCCATCCAGCGAGGTGGGGTAGTCGCGCCCGCCAAACCAGGTATAGCCCATGGCGGGGCGGTGGACGGCGCCGAGGGCGACCCCGGAGGCATCGGTAAGCGCGAGCGCTGAGCACCAATAATCGGAGCCGGAGGTGAAATTATAGGTGCCATCGACCGGATCGATGACCCAATTGCGCCCGGACTGGGACTCGCGGGCGGTGCCTTCTTCCCCCACCAAGCCGTCCTCGGGGCGCACGGCCTCTAGCACGCCGGCGACGAAGCGCTCGGCGGCGCGGTCAGCATCCGTGACCACATCAGAAATAGAGGTTTTCTGCTCAACCGAGACGCCCATCTCGCGCAAGCGCCAAGCCAAGCGTCCGGCGTTATACACAAGCGCCTGCGCCAAATGGGCATCCCCATCGTCTGCATGCGCGACAATAAACGTTTTGATGACCGCATCGATCATCTCCTGCAAGCTTGGCTTTTGATCCATGCACACCATTGTCACCCTAAATCCCACCAATGGCTAATTCTGTGGGGTAGGTGGGTAAGATTGGGCCCTATGCGTCCCGAAGTAATCACACGGCTCAAGCAATTGGACACCACCCTGACCACTATTGAAAAGGTCATGGATCCGGAAGCCTTGGCTGCGCGCATTCGGGAATTAGAAGCCCAAGCTGGGGATCCCTCGCTGTGGGATGACCCCGAGCACGCACAGAAGGTCACCTCTGAGCTATCAAGCGCGCTAGCAAAGGTCCGCAAACTGGAGTCTTTGCGCGGGCGCTTAGATGATATGCCGGTGATGTACGAGCTCGCGGAGGAAGAAGGCACCGTCTCCGTTGCCGATGAAGACCTCGCTGAGCTGGAAAGCGCCATCGAATCCCTCGAGGTAACCACCATGCTCTCCGGGGAATATGACCCGCGCGAGGCCGTGATCAATATTCGCTCCGGAGCCGGCGGGGTAGACGCTGCCGATTGGGCGGAGATGCTCATGCGCATGTACACCCGCTGGGCTGGAAAGCACGACCATAAGGTGGATATTTACGATATTTCCTATGCCGAAGAAGCGGGCATTAAATCCGCCACCTTTGTAGTGCATGGGGAATACATGTACGGCCAACTTTCCGTGGAACAGGGCGCGCACCGCCTCGTGCGCCTTTCGCCCTTTGATAACCAGGGCCGGCGCCAAACCTCCTTTGCAGAGGTTGAGGTCCTTCCCGTGGTGGAGCAAACGGACCACATCGACGTGCCAGATAACGAGGTGCGCGTGGATGTGTACCGTTCCTCTGGCCCCGGTGGACAGTCAGTCAATACCACCGATTCCGCGGTGCGCCTGACCCATATCCCCACCGGCATCGTGGTCACCTGCCAGAACGAGAAGTCGCAGATCCAAAACAAGGCTTCTGCCATGCGGGTTTTGCAGGCAAAGCTTCTGGAACGCAAGCGCCAGGAGGAGCGGGCGGAGCTCGATGCGCTCGGCGCCGGCGGCAATGCCTCCTGGGGCAACCAGATGCGCTCTTATGTTTTGCACCCGTACCAAATGGTCAAAGACCTGCGCACCAATTTTGAAATGGGCGATCCCTCCAAGGTGCTCGATGGGGACATCGATGGTTTCTTGGAAGCCGGCATCCGGTGGCGGATACAACAAGAGCGCGGCGAGGATTAAACTCAACCGCGCTCTGCAGGCTTAAGCCGGGTAGTGCATCGGGGCGCCCGGCCCGAGCGGGATACCCAGCAGGTACCACACGATAAAGAAGATGAACCAGCCAACAATCATGGCGATGGAATACGGCAGCGCCAGTGACATCAGCGTGCCAACGCCCGCCGGCTTGTAGTAGCGCTGCAGGAAGGTCAGTGCCAAGGCGAAGTACGGCGACATCGGGGTGATGATATTTGTCGGCGAGTCACCGATACGGAAGAGCATCTGGGAAACCTCCGGGGAGATGCCCACGTACATCATCATCGGGACGATCACCGGCGCCATCAGTGCCCACTGCGCGGAACCTGAGGTAATGAACAGGTTGAGAACTGCCACCATGGCCACGAGCGCGGCGAACATCAAGATGGGCGGCAGCGACCAAGCCTGCAGCAGCTCAGAGCCCTTAATCGCGGTCCAGACACCGAGGTTGGACCACTGGAACCACGCCAAGAACTGGGCGACGGCGAAAAAGAGCACCAGCATGGGAACCAAGGCCTTAATGCCTTTAGCCATGAAATCTGGCACGTCCGAGGCGGACTTTAGCGTGCCGGCGTAGATGCCGTAGACGATGCCGCAGACCAAAAAGGCCAGGGCAATGGGAACCGCAATCGCGCTAATCAGCGGCGATTCCATGAAGCTATCTTCTTGGCTAGCGAGCGGGGAGCCCGGGATGAAGAGCAGGGCGAAGAATCCCGCGAGGAAGATAAGTAACGCGATACCAGAGGCGGCCAAGCCCTTTTGCTCCTCCGGCTTTACCCGCAGCTCTTCTTCTTCCTCGAAATCAACGTCGCTTTCCTCGCCGTCCTCGTCTGCGTCGTTATCGGCACCGGCGGCCTGGGAGAAGGAGACTTCCTCGTAATTAATCTTGTCGTGGTTGACCAGATCGCGGGCCTTTTTCACCATGAACCATTCCGTAACGGCGGTGATGATAAGGGACAGCACGATGGCGGATGGGATGACAAAGAAGATATTGGCCAGCGGGCTGACTTCATAAGCCTCATCCACAAACTGTGCGGCAGGAGTGGAAATACCGGCCAGCAGGAGGTCAGTGATGTTGAGGATCAGCGAGGCGTTGAAGCCTGCCGAGGACGCTGCAAAGGCCACCATGGCACCCACGATGGGGGAGCGGCCCACCGAGTGGAAGGCCATCGCGCCCAGCGGGATGAGGATGACATAAATGGCATCCGAAGCCACGGAACCAGTCACGCCGGCCAGCGCGACGATGAAGGTAAGGAACTTTGGGCTGACCTTGGTCACCATGGCGCGCACGAGCGCGGACAAGAGCCCAGACTGCTCGGCGACGGCCACACCCAGCATCACGGCAAGGATGACGCCCAATGGTGGGAAGCTCGTGAAATTTTCCACCGCATCCGTGACCATGCGCGAGATATTTTCGGTGGTCAGGAGGGATTCAACCTCGATGGTATCGCCGGATTTGGGATCCTCGGCGCTCATGCCAATCAGATGGCCAATCCAAGAGGTAATGGCGACGTTTATCGCGAGGATGACGAAGAGCCAGAAAGGATCGGGGAGTTTATTGCCGATCTTTTCTACGGTGCCTAAAAAGCCGCTAGCTTTCTCCGGTTTTTCTTTGGTTTTAGTCTCGGCCATAGTATCGGCACTTTCTGTCGATCGGGTCGGGCATCATTGCGCACCAGATTTTGTGTTCTAGACTACACTACTAAATAGCGTTCACAGGTTGCTGTCAACTTTGGTTGCTACAGTGGCGGGGTGATTACTTTCAATAACGTGACTAAGGTGTATTCCGCCCAGTCCCGCCCCGCGCTCGATGGGGTGTCTTTTGAGATTGCGGACGGTGAGTTTGCCTTCCTCATCGGCCCTTCAGGGTCCGGAAAGTCCACCTTTCTAGAGCTCATGGTGCGCTATAGCAATGTGACCTCAGGCGATATTTACTTCGGCGATTTTCACGTCAACGAGCTAAGCGGCAAGGATATCAACGCCCTGCGCCAATCCATTGGTTACGTATTCCAGGATTTTCGGCTGCTGCCCAAGCTGAACGTGTACCAGAATGTGGCGTTTGCCCTGGAGGTCATCGGCAAGAGCAAGCACCGCATCTCCACCGCGGTGCCGCAGGTACTGGAGATGGTGGGCCTAGAAAACCGTCATCACGCGATGCCACACGAGCTTTCCGGCGGTGAGCAGCAGCGCGTGGCCATCGCACGCGCCTTGGTTAATCGCCCGAAGCTGCTGCTTGCCGATGAACCCACGGGCAACCTCGATCCCGCCACCGCCGACGGGATCATGGACTTGCTGCTGCGCATCAACAAACGTGGCACCACCGTCGTGATGTCTACGCACAATTCCCGCGCCGTGGATAAGGCGAAGAGGCGCGTGCTGGAATTGCGCGATGGCACGCTCGTTCGCGATGAACACAACGCCGCCTATTCGGCGCAGGAGGAGCAGGCATGAAGCTAGGATTCATCTTCCGCGAGGCCAGCAAGGGCTTGGGTCGCAACCTGACGATGACCATCGCGATGATCATTACCACGGCCATTTCTGTCGGCGCCGTGGTTGCCGGCATTATGGTCACCAACCTCACCAAGGATACGAAGGAAATCTACTTGGACCGAGTGGAGGTTATGGTGCAGCTCAACGAGGATATTTCCGCCACGGATCCAAACTGCACCACTCCTGCCTGCGCGGATTTAAAGGAACAGCTGGAATCCGATAGTTCTGTAGAGTCCGTGGAATTTCGCAACCGGGAGGCCTCCTACGAGCGCTTCCGCGAGCTATTCCAGGACACCGACCCGGTGATGGTGGAACAAACCTCGCCGGATGCGCTTCCCGCAGCGTTGCACGTGCGCCTCGTTGACCCGGAGGAAGCCTCCGCCATCGATGCCGTGCAGGATAACCCGGCGGTAGAAGAGGTCGTGGATCAGCAAGAGGAGGTGCGTGAAGCGGCAAGCAACCTCGATTCCATCCGCGCCGCCACCTTCATCGTGGCCATCGTGATGTCCATTGCAGCTATCTTCTTGGTGGCCAATATGGTGCAAATCGCCGCCTTCCACCGCACCCGTGAGACCGAAATCATGCGCATGGTGGGCGCCTCGCGCTGGATGACGCAGGCGCCATTCGTGGTAGAAGCCGTGCTCGCCTCCCTTATCGGTGTGGTTCTTGGCGGCGCTGGGCTGCTCGTGGCGAAATCCCAAGTGATCGATCCTGCGCTACAGGGCCTGTATGAATCGCAGTTGCTGGCACCGATGAAGTCCAGCGATCTGTGGATTGCACTGCCGCTGGTGGGGCTGCTCGCTTTGGCGGTTACCGCTGCCACCGCGCAGATTACCCTGCGTTCTTATGTCCGCCGCTAAGCCGTTTGCCGGGTGTGGTAAACGAGCAGTACACTGAGGCAATTATGGCTAAAAAGGGCAAGAAGAATAAGAAGGCGGCTTCCGGGGACGCTACGCTTGCGACCAACCGCCGGGCCCGGCACGACTATAAGATCCTCGAAGAATTCGAGTGTGGCATCGTCCTGCTCGGCACGGAGATCAAATCCCTCCGGGAGGGCAAAATCTCGCTCAATGATGCCTTCGCCACCATTGATAATGGCGAGGTGTACCTGCGGAATTTACACATTCCGGAGTATTCGATGGGGTCCTGGACCAACCACAGCCCGCGGCGCACCCGCAAGCTCTTGCTGCACCGCCGGGAGATCGACAAGCTTTACGGGCAGGTGCGCAATGGCAATAAAACCCTGGTGCCGCTCAAGGTGTACCTCAAAAATGGGTACGCGAAGTTGTCGCTGGCGCTCGCGCAAGGTAAGCAGGATTATGACAAGCGCGAAGACATCAAGCGGCGCGACCAGAACCGCGAAATCACCCGCGAGCTCGGCCGCCGCGTGAAGGGGATTAATGCTTAAAACGGTAAAGGTTCACGATGCTGTCAAGGGTGAAGACTCCATTTCCGGGACGGGCGTTTTGGTAGACCGCCTGTGGCCGCGGGGCATCGCCAAGGCGGACCTGGACTATGACGAGTGGTTCAAGGACGTGGCCCCCAGCCCCGAGCTGCGCAAGTGGTGGAGCCATGACGCGGATTCCTTCGAGGAGTTTTCGCGCCGCTACCGCGCCGAGCTCGATGATCGCGAATCCGAAGAGCTCACCCAGTTGCTCTCCTTGGCAAAAGAGGGGGACCTGACGCTGCTCTTTGGCGCCGCCGACCGCAAGATTAACCACGCGGTGGTCTTAAAAGAGTGGCTGGAAGAGCACTTGGAGAAATAGAAGCGTCTGCGGTAGTGTTGGAACAACCGTAGGGAATGATGCACTATCCCGTCCCTACAGTGCTATGGGGTTGATTTGGTTTCGACTTCGTACACTGCGCCAGGGGAAGCGTGCCGGTGAAGGCTACCGACCACCGTTTAAGCGTCGTAGCAAACAAATAAACGCAGAGAAGAACTCTCAGCGTGACTACGCCCTCGCTGCCTAATTACAGCGACGCGTGTCTGTCAGCCTAGGTTTCGTTCCTGACCTAGAACCTGGCATCGACTAAGGAACTTGCCGTCTGGCTGTGTCATCAGGGCCAGATGGGACTCTTACTGGTGACTGGGCCCATCATCCGGTACGAGTTCGCCCGAACCGGAGGGCCGAGCAGAGATCATGTGCGAACTGCGCACGGAGAAGCCCTGGCAAGGTGACGAAGGACCCGGGTTCAAGTCCCGGCAACTCCACCGAGAGCCCCTCACCTGCATTTGCAGGTGAGGGGCTATTTTTATTCCGTATCAGTCATCGTGACTACTTGATCGGGGTACCAGATGAAAAACTTGTTAAACTCACGAACGTGAACACTTCCACGTTGTGTCAGCAGAGATAGGTTGCACGACCTCGACTAAGAGAAGGTGAAGCATGGAACCTTACGTAGGAATAGTGGTATTCGAGCTGTCTCGTGTCGGGACGCAAAAGAGCTATTTCCGTGAAGATTTTTATATCGTCTATGCAGATACGGACGAAGCTGCCTCGGAGCGTGTACAGGCGTTGGCGCATGCACAAGAAGACGAAGGAGACGCCGAACATGGCTCAGTAAAGGTTCGTCACATCGTAGATATTGCCCCTGCCTTGTATGGGACTGTGGAAAAGGACATTGACTTGTACTCTCGGCATTTCGCTTCACTCGAAGACTATAAGCGGTTCGAAATGAAGCTTGGAGGGACTAACCCCCTGAAAGATTAAATCAAGCTCAACGTCGAGGTTAGGCAGCTTTCTTAGCGAGTAGTGCTGGCTCCATTGCTTCGGCGATTGCTTCTAGGACGGGGAAGGGGGGGGATAGTTGACTTTTAGGCTAGTGCCATAGTCGACGGCTTGTACCCAATTGGATACTAAGCGTCCTTTACGTTAGTGAAATGTCCCAGATTCTCCCATCTATCCACACGGAACAAAATCTGGGACACTTCAGTACTAGGCTCAACTCTCGCCGCCCTGGTGTCCAGGTAAGTGACAGTTCGGCCAGTAACGTCCATGGCTTAGACGGGTTCAGTTCCCGGAAACTCCACCGAGAGCCCCAGCTGGATTCAGTTCTAGCTGGGGTTTTCTTATGAGAGTCCCCGCGCGCGGCTAGGGTAGTGGCCATGCAGCGAGTATTTGATTCCCACCTCCACATCATCGATTTTTCCCACCCCATTCAGGAAAATCAGGGCTATACGCCGCCGGAGTTTTTGGTTCCGGCCTATGACGTATGGCGCGAGAAGCTGCGCGGTGAGGGTTTTGATATCACCGCCGGCGCGGTCGTCTCCGGTTCCTTTCAGGGGTTTGACCAGGGGTATCTGGCAGAAGCCCTGGGGGAATTGGATAGCTTCGTAGGCGTGACACAGCTGCCTGCCGATGTCCCCGATGCCGAAATCCGCCGGTTGGATGGCTTGGGCGTGCGGGCGGTGCGCTTTAACTTGCGGCGCGGTGGCAGCGCAGCACGGGAGGACCTGGAGGAGCTCGCCTGGCGGATCTATGACCTGGCAGGTTGGCACGTGGAGCTTTATGTCGACGCGGCTACGCTGGGCGATATGGCCCCAGTGCTCAAGAAGCTGCCGGCCGTGAGCATCGACCACCTGGGCCTGAGCGCGCAGGGAGTAGACGGCCTCTTAGAACTTGTCGATGCCGGGGTAAAGGTCAAGGCCACCGGATTCGGGCGCGTAGACCTCGATCCGGGAGAGGTGGTGCGCCGCATTGTCGACGTTGATCCAACGGCGCTCATGGCGGGTACCGATTTGCCCTCGCAGCGGACGAGCCGGGTGTTTTCGGTGGACGATTTCCGGCTCATCGGGGAGGCGGCGGGGGTACATGCTGATGACGTTTTCTTCGCCAATGCAGCGCGTTTCTATGGGCTGGACGCTGTACTTTAGGAAAGGTTACCCTCAACCTTGATTGGTTAGGGTGACTTAAGATAAGTTAATGGGGCATTTGTTTCTCGTCTATAAGGAAAGCACAATGAAGAAAATTCATCGCGCTCTTTTGTCTGTCGTGGCTGTCGCCTCCTTGGCACTTACCGCATGTAGCACTGCGGAAGAAGAGGACCAGGGTTCGAATAAGGGGACATCGGAAAGCGCACTGCAGATCGAAGATAATAACGGCACCCACGAGCTGGACGTACCGTTCGAGCGCGTCGCGGTAACGGATAACCGCGCCTTCGAAATCCTAGCGGATTGGGACGTCAATATTGTCGCTGCCCCGCTTGGCATCGTCCCGGATACCCTCTCGGACAAGATCAATGAAGACACGATCGAGGCCAACCTGGGTATGCACCGCGAGCCCGACCTGGAAGCACTGGTTGCCGCAGAGCCGGACATCGTCATCAACGGTCAGCGCTTCACCCAGCACCAGGCCGATATTGAGGCTTTGATGGAAGATACCCCGGTTCTCGACTTCTCCCCGCGCGACGATAAGGACATGGCGGAAGAGCTCATCCGCCAGACCGAAGCACTGGGCAAGATCTTCGACCACGAAGATGAAGCAAAGAAGCTCGTTGATGACTTCAAGAAGGCCCTGGACCGCGCTAAGGACGCCTACGATTCTGAGAAGACCGTCATGGCCGTCAACACCTCCGGTGGCGACATCAACTACATCGCCCCAGGTAAGGGCCGCTTCTTTGGACCATTCTTTGACCTGCTGGGCATGAAGCCTTCCCTCGAGGTGGAAAACGCCAGCGATGACCACGAGGGCGATGACATCTCCGTCGAGGCAATTGCTGATTCCAACCCTGACTACATCCTCATCATGGACCGCGATGGTGCCGTGGCCAAGGATGAAGCAGGCTACACCCCAGGTAAGAAGCTGGTAGAGGATTCCGCGGCACTCAAGAACGTGACTGCCGTTAAGGAAGGCAAGATCGTTTCCGCTCCGCAGGATACCTACACCAATGAAAACATCATTACCTTCACGGAGACGCTCAACGCGATGGCAGACGCGTTTGAAAAGAACTAGCCACCACTAAAAACCGGAAACCGGAGGGATTTTGTGCCCTCCGGTTTTCAGGTGCGTAAAGGATAGTTATGGAAACCACCACCCGCACAAAGGTCTGGGATTGGAAGCTGGGCCTTGGCATACTCATCGTCGCCGCGTTGCTCGTTACCTCTTTGTTGACCGGGCAGTACGACGTTTTTGGCGCTGATGATGGCGCCGCCATGTTCGGCATTACCCGCTTACCGCGCACCATTGCCTTGGTGCTTGCCGGCGCGGCCATGGCCGTCAGCGGCCTGGTCATGCAGCTGCTTACCCAAAACCGCTTCGTTGAACCATCTACCACCGGCACCACGGAGTGGGCCGGACTGGGCCTGCTCTTCGTCATGGTCGTCGCACCCACGTCCTCGATTCTGGTGAAGATGATAGGTGCGGTGATCTTTTCCTTCCTGGGTACGGTGGTATTCTTCCTCTTCCTGCGCCGGGTGACCCTGCGCTCTTCGCTCATCGTGCCGATCATCGGCATCATGTTGGGCGCCGTGGTTTCTGCAATTTCGACGTTTTTCGCCCTGATGACCGATATGCTCCAGCAATTGGGAATCTGGTTCATGGGCTCATTTACCGCTGTATACAAGGGCCAATACGAGGTTTTGTGGATCGTCCTCTTGGTGCTGGTGGCGGTGTATATCTTCGCCGACCGCCTTACGGTCGTTGGCTTGGGCGAGGACGTGGCTACCAACGTCGGGCTGAACTATAATCGCATGTTGTTGCTGGGAACTGGTCTTATCGCCATTGCTACGGGCGTGGTCACCGTCGTTGTGGGGTCCCTGCCATTCTTGGGTCTTATCGTGCCCAATATTGTCTCCATGATGCGCGGCGACGACCTGCGTTCCAACGTTCCCTGGGTCTGCCTGCTGGGCATCGGCATCGTCACGGTGTGTGACCTGGTGGGGCGCGTCATCATCGCCCCATTCGAGATGCCGGTTTCGGTCATCCTTGGCGTCATCGGCGCCATCGTCTTCATCATCATGATTGTGAGGTCGACCCGTGCTAACTAAGATGTCCGCCCCGCCCAAGAAGTACTGGATCACCCTGGCCTGCGTATGGATCCTGGCTGCATCTTTGGCTTTTGCATACCTGGCCTATGGCAACCCGATGGAATTTGGTACGCGCAAGTTTTGGCTCATCGCCCAGCGCCGCGCCGATGCCCTCATCGCCATGGCGATCGTCGCTGTGTGCCAAGCCATGGCTACGGTGTCTTTTCATACCGTGACGAATAACCGCATCTTGACTCCATCCATCATGGGCTTTGAGTCGCTGTACGTTGCCATCAATACCGCGACCATTTTCTTCCTGGGGGCTAGTGGGCTTAACGATGCCCGCACCGTACCCACCTTCCTCATGCAAATGGCCGTCATGGTGGGGCTATCCCTGGTGCTCTATTCGTGGCTGCTGACTAATAGGAAGCAGAATATGCATGCGATGCTGCTGGTCGGCGTGGTCATCGGCGGTGGCTTAGGCTCGCTATCGACCTTCATGCAGCGCATGCTTACCCCTAGCGAGTTCGACGTGCTGACCGCGCGCCTTTTTGGTTCCGTCAATAACGCCGAATCCGAGTACTATCCCATCGCCATTCCAATCGTGGCCATCGCCACCACGCTTTTGGTGCTCAATGCGCGCAAGCTCAACGTGATTTCCTTGGGCGCCGATGTCAGCACCAACCTGGGCGTGAACCACAAAGCACACGCAATTTACACGCTGGTGTTGGTCTCGCTGCTGATGGCGACGACCACCGCGCTGGTAGGTCCCATGACCTTCCTGGGCTTTTTGGTAGCTACGCTGGCCTATCAATTCGCCGATACCTACGATCACCGCTACATCTTCCCGATGGCGGTGGGCTTAGCATTCCTCGTGCTCATTGCGGCCTATTTCCTCATGCAGCACGTATTTTCCGCCCAAGGCGTGGTGTCCATCATCATTGAGCTGGTAGGTGGCTCCGTGTTCCTGTTTGTCATTATGCGAAAGGGCCGACTGTGATCGAATTAAAGAACGTTTCTAAAACCTATTCCGCCGAGACCGCTATTGGTCCGCTCAACCTGACCATTCCGCAGGGAGGCATCACCGCACTGGTGGGGCCGAATGGTGCGGGTAAGTCCACAATGCTCACCATGATCGGGCGCCTGCTCGACATGGATGAAGGCAGCATCGAAATCGCCGGCTATGACATCCAATACAGCAAGTCCGCCGACCTAGCGAAAATCGTGTCCATCTTGCGGCAGGAAAACCACTTCGTCACGAAACTCACCGTGCGCCAGCTCGTGGGCTTTGGCCGCTTTCCCTATACCAAGGGGCGGCTTAATAAACACGATGAAGAGGTCATTTCTAAGTACATTCACTTCCTGCACTTGGAAGAATTGCAGCACCGCTACCTTGACCAGCTTTCCGGTGGCCAGCGCCAGCGCGCGTACGTGGCCATGGTGCTGTGCCAGGAAACCGATTACGTGTTGCTGGATGAGCCGCTGAATAACCTGGACATTTCGCACTCGGTGGACATGATGCGTCACCTGCGCGAGGCCGCCCAGGAGTTGGGGCGCACGGTCATCGTGGTTCTGCACGACATCAACTTTGCCGCCCGCTACGCGGACTATATCTGTGCTTGCAAGGACGGGCAGATCGTCGAATTCGGCCCGGCCGAGGACATCATGCGCGACGATATCTTGACGCCCATCTTCAATACTCCGGTGCGCGTTATCGATGGGCCTGATGGAAAGATCGCGTGCTATCACTAAAAACCAACGTTGGCCTGCGAGTTTGCGTTGTGTTGTGGGGTGGTATAAATTTTAGCGAGTCGCCGAGAGGTAGCCGGTTGGTTACTTTTTAGTGACTTTTTGTACTGACTTGGTTCAAGGATTTGACTTGGTTC
>NZ_JBEHFY010000015.1:0-66145 GCF_040225815.1 Corynebacterium sp. KPL2895 | reverse complement strand
GTCACTGTACTCAACGGTATCGGTCACCTTAGCACCAGCAACAACCTGATCAGCATCTCCGGCAAACTCAGCCTGAGTAGAAATCTCCGGATTCCTATCAGACTTCTCAGGCTTCTCATCCTTCTTAGACGTTACCGTCTGATCCGCATCATCGATGTCCTTGTGCTCAGCAACCTTATTCGGCTTCTCAGCATCCGGAGTCTCCTCACCCTTGGCATCAACCTCAGTAGAAGTCAACTCCTCAAAAGCAACCGCAGCCTCAACCGGCTCCGTCACATCACTATCAACAGTGATCTCAACATCAACCTTGCCAGCCGACTCCTGCGGAGTAAAGGTCTTCTCACCCTTACCAACCACAGACTTGTCTGCCTTATTAACCAATTCCGCATTCAGGGTGTACTTCTTCCCTGGGACCAAGTCCTTGTACTCAACGGTATCGGTCACCTTAGCACCAGCAACAACCTGATCAGCATCTCCGGCAAACTCAGCCTGAGTAGAAATCTCCGGATTCCTATCCTCGCCGCCGTCGTCGTCAGGGAGTCCGGGCTGATCCGGAGGCAAAACACGCTGGCCGCCGCCCGAGGTATGCTTATAAATTCCGTTTGGCCCGACAATAGTCAGGAATGCATCAGCGGGCTGCTTATCAATTTTAACGCTTGGATCAACATCGAACTGATCGTCGAGGTTTTGAGCGGTAGTCTTTACGATACGAAGCCCCGTCAGCTCTGTAAATTCTTGCGGGCTGCCCTCAAATCCTTGGAAACGCGACACGTTGTTGGCGTCTCCATAGCCTAGGTTTCCGTTTATGAAGTTGATGGCCGCTTCACGACCCGACGGATCAGAAATAATTGCACTCAAATACACAATATATTTCTTCGCCAACTGCTTTTGACCATTTTCCTGTGCATCTCGCAACTTCAGTGCGAGTCCGATAACAGCATCTTGATACTTTGGGTCATCGAAACTTAGAGCACCTGCAGTAGACTTCTTATAGCTACCACCTTTGTGCATTGGGTCCGCCTGCGTGTAGTCAATGCACCAGCCCCACCCAACATCGTTCGCTGCATTTCCAGTGGAGTTTCCCTCAGGTGGCGTACCGGCCCACACCAACGGGCCCCAGCTATCATCCCCAGAATTACGTACACTCTCGAGCCCCATGTCATAATTCGGTTCGAAGTCCGTCGGCTCAGCAGCCTCAGCCCTTGCCCCCGTGACAGTAACCATAGCCAAAGTTACTGCAATTACAGCAAGAACTGCAGTTAAAGCCACTCTCCCCTCTCGAGGTATTCTTCTCAATTTACTCATTCTTCCCTCTTCAGGCAATCGAATTTTACGGCTGTATTCTTACGCAGTGAGCTACTTTCCTGAGTAAAATCTGAGTTTGAGGCTGGACACACCAAGGATAAACCCAGGGTACAACCCGAATCTTGATTCCTACTCGCTGCTCACCTGGGAGGATACCACGCACAAATGTAAGCCAACAACCAGCCGACTTTATATAATTACACATTGCAAAGCTTTATTAAGCAATATATCTAGAAACCTGAAGTACCCTGAGCTTTTCTTGTTTTTTACCTTGATGTCCAGGTTTATCCAATAAAAACTATTGTTTTTATAATCCTTCTTTAACATTGGCCGACATTCGATAACTCAAGCTTCGGCGGAGCCCACCCTCGTGAGCGTGTCAAGTTGTTTGTGTGCGAAGTCGGGATTATCGATACTTGTCGAAGCGGTTAAAAAGGCTATAACCATGTGGTTGACTGCTCGTTTCCAACCTGATGCTCGTACTCCTTTAACGAGCCTGCTAGCTGTAACCAAGGCCCGTTTGCCTTGTCTCGCCCGCTAGATAGCTCGTTTGCCTTCAATAGTGTAGATCACCAAACACAACTACCTACACCCCCTGCACGCAATGATTAAGAAAACCTCGAAGCGTTTCGCACATCATAGTAAAGCGTGCGTAATTCGCGGGAAATTGCACCATCCATAAAAGTCGTGCAGTAACCGGAAGGCCCACTAAAGGATGCAGGGAACCACAATTCGAGCCTACTTTTCTAAAACTCAACAGAAATTGGATAGCGCTTCAATAGTTTGCACCCCATTAAACCCCGTCCATTACCAGCGTCATGTTCTAGCGGTTTCCGGACTTCATTAAAATGTGTTGCATTACACCCAAAATTATATTGTGAGGATTATCATCCTACAATACAGGCAATGTAGGTCTGACATCTCTTATTTAACCAAAAGCATCGCCTTTCGCCAATGACTCCTAAATATATTATTAATGGGGCAGTCAACAAGATAAATTTCACATAGTCACCCACCTTCTACGGTGCTAGTATCTCTAACGGTTTCGAACACTAACCCAGAAAGGATCGGAAATGTCTATTCCTTCTTTTATTGCTAGCGCCATCGCTGCTGTATTGCCTCTAACCGGCAGCACCGGCCCAGTTGACGCCCAAGACCAGCTTGCTGAGCCAGAGGTAACCCAGACCGCTGACGCTGAGCAGTCCACCGACCAGTCCGATGAGCCCGGCGCTCACGCCGAAAAGGGCCGCATCACCGGTGACAAGGAAGATGTAATCAACGGAGACCAGGACTACTCTGCACCCATCCTGCAGAGCGGTAAGTTGGCTGTGCAGCGCGAACTCGCGCTCGCTACCGACGAGCTGGGCCACGAGTTCATGAACATCGACTTCAAGGACAGCCACAGCGCACACCTGACCTTCCCGGACACCTATAACCCGGATACTGACCAGGCAGCCGTGGACCGCGTGCTGGAAGCACTCAAGATCAACGGCTACGACAACCTGACCGCCGCTTACTAAAGCTGATCGGGCATAGCCTCGGGGAGCCCCAAGGATCCTAAAGAAGGGGCGAGGTACCTCACCAAGGTACCTCGCCCCTTCTTTTTCTTTTATGAGCTCGTAGCTAGTCCGAGCTCATCCACGCAGCTACGTCCGTTACTGGTCTTCCATGACATCGTGGCGCACGATGGTCTGGTCGCGGCCAGGGCCGACACCGATATAAGAGATGCGGCAGCCGGACAGTTCCTCCAAGCGCAACACGTAATCCTGCGCCTTCTGCGGCAGATCCTCGAAGGTGGTGCACTCGGAGATGTCTTCGTCCCACGCCGGCATGGTTTCAAAAATCGGCTCGGCGTGGTGGAACTCGGACTGGGTAACCGGCATCTCGTCGTAACGCTTGCCATCAACGTCATAAGCCACGCAGATAGGAATCTCCCCAATGCCGGTAAGCACATCGAGCTTGGTCAAGAAGTAATCCGTAAAGCCATTCACGCGCGTGGCGTAGCGAGCAATCACGGAATCGTACCAGCCACAGCGGCGCGTGCGCCCAGTGTTCACGCCAACCTCGCCACCGGTGGTCTGCAGGTACTCGCCCCACTTATCAAAGAGCTCGGTGGGGAACGGGCCGGCGCCAACGCGGGTGGTATAGGCCTTGATAATGCCCAACGAGGTCTTAATCCGCGTCGGCCCAATGCCAGAGCCAACCGATGCCCCACCCGCAGTCGGGTTCGAGGAAGTCACGAACGGGTAGGTGCCGTGGTCAACGTCCAACATGGTTGCCTGGCCGCCCTCCATGAGTACGTTCTGGCCATTAGCAAGCGCTTCGTTCAGTTCGAGCTCGGCGTCGATGACCATGGGGCGCAGGCGGTCGCGGTAGCTTAAGAAGTACTCCACAATCTGCTCGGCCTCGATGGCCTTGCGGTTGTACATCTTCACCAGCATCTGGTTCTTAATCTCCAGCGCGGACTCGACCTTCTGGCGCAGGATGGACTCGTCGAAAATATCCTGCACGCGGATGCCAATGCGCGCGACCTTATCAGCGTAGGTCGGCCCAATGCCGCGGCCGGTGGTACCAATCGCGCGCTTGCCCAGGAAGCGCTCCTGCACGCGGTCGATGGTCTGGTGATACGGCGCCACGAGGTGCGCATTCGCGGAAATCTTCAGGCGGGAGGAATTCGCCCCGCGCGCTTCCAGGCCATCAATCTCATCAAAGAGCGCCTCGAGGTTAATCACCACGCCATTGCCCAGCACAGGGGTGGCGTTTTCAGAAAGAATACCGGCGGGCAGGAGCTTCAGCTCGTATTTTTCACCGCCGACCACGACGGTGTGCCCGGCGTTATTGCCGCCGTTCGGCTTGACTACGTAGTCAACTTTCCCGCCAAGGATATCGGTAGCCTTGCCCTTGCCTTCGTCGCCCCATTGGGCGCCGACAATGACGATCGCTGCCATCTTTTAAGTCACTTCCTCATTATTGAAGCCAAAATACGCATTTACCTTACACTTTTCTGGCCGCAATAGCCCACGTAGCATGATGTGCATGCGTTTTTTGTTCCTCCGCTGCGGCGCCCCCGGCGTTGATTTGCCCGCAGAGGCCTATGACCTTTCGGCCGTTCCTTCCCGCAAGGAGCTCTCGCTTATCGATGCCGCCGCCACCAACCTCCTCCCCCACGACCCCACGCCTTCGCTTGACGAGATCGCCGCGCAGCCCGATGTCCGCCACCTCAGCGCCCCTGCCGCCGCACCGCAGGAGCCTTACCTAGAGGACCGCCTGCGCATCGTGGTTGCGGGCTCGGATTCGGCGCTGAACGCCGTCATCACCCGGCTCATGCGCGCCGATAACCTGTGGGCCGAGGTAGCGTTCATTCCCACGGGCGAGTCGGCCGCCGCCGCTAATTGGGGCCTGCCCGGCGCGCCACAGGAGGCCCTCGAGCTCGCCCGCACCGCCCCGGTTCGCCCGGTGCCGCTCATTCGCAATGATTCCGGCCAGGCCGTCGCCGGCTCAGCAACCATCTCAGATTGGTCCAATGGTCCGCTTACCGGTGAAATCATCATCGATGATGACACCCTCGCCGCCTCCGGCCGCGGCACTTTTGGCGCGCGGCTCGTCCCCATGACCGATGCCCCTGGCATCCTGGCGGCCCGCGCAACCTCTCCAGTCAAGCCCGAAGGCCGCCTGCGCTCTCTGCTGCGCAAGCCCGGCCGCCTCGACCCGGATTCCGTCCACACCGGCCGCGCGGTCCAGGCAGGCGGTCCCCAACTGCGCGTGCTTGTCGATGCCATCCCCCACAAACGCCCCCTCACCCGCGTCACCTTCTACCGCCACCTGCGCGACCTCCAAGTAGTGCGCCCCTAGTCCACCCGTCACAGCTAACGCCGGTTCAGCCAGCTCACCCCGTCTCCGCCGACTCGGCTCTCGGTTGACTCAGCTCGCACAACTCTGCAAGCGCCCCGCTCAGCGGATATGCGGGCGAGGTC
The DNA here is from genome assembly GCF_040225815.1 of Corynebacterium sp. KPL2895. NCBI lineage: Bacteria > Bacillati > Actinomycetota > Actinomycetes > Mycobacteriales > Corynebacteriaceae > Corynebacterium > Corynebacterium sp. KPL2895. The sequence goes on along the minus strand of NZ_JBEHFY010000015.1, from coordinate 60,866 downwards.
CTGCTAATTCTGCCCCTTCTGCTTATCTTTGCGCTCCCACACCTCCGGCGGGAACGCCGGGTGCGTAGAGGTAGGAACCAAGTGCGCGACGGCGGACTCGCGCGAAAGCCCGCAGACCATGAGCATGTCCACGACGATGGACCTCGTCTGCGCGAGGATCGTATATGCAGAAAGCGTCGCGTCTTCTTCGATAAGATCCATGCCCGCTTGACCGCCCACGTAGCGCAGCCGCTGCACGAGTTCGGGTATCTCTATCGCCTCATCGTGGTCCCGCTTTTGCCGGCCGTAAAGCTCTCCCACCGCGAGGATAATTTCTGATAGCTCTTCTAGGAGCTCTAGCTGCTTTGCGGATACGGTATCGCCGTCTTCAGTAAGCACTAGCGCGCGGCGCGATAGCACCCGCACCCCGCGCACCGCATTATCTACCGGCAATAGGATGCGCTCTAGGGACCGAATGCTCCTGCGCGAGGTCCACAAAAGCGGCGATACTTCCGATGCCTCCCTGCCCGATTGCGCCGCGCTCAGCAGCGTATTCACGTCATTTTGCGTGCCGCGCACCGCATCGCGGGCATCGCGAATAATCTCGGGATTGGTATCGCGGATGCCATGCGTGACGTCGTTGAGAATGCTGGATGCAATCCTCAACACCTTCGACACCTCGCGCCGAGCTTCCTTCAGCGGGGAATTCGGGATAAGCGCAATCGTGATAAGCCCAATGCCGGAACCAATCATCGCGTCGATCGCCCGGTGCAGGCCACCCGGTCCCTCGGTGGGCGGAAAAATCGTGGCAATAAGGATGGAACCAAAGACAATCTGGTTGGACACCAGCGGCGATTTCGTAATAAAAGACCCCACAACCAGGCCTGCTCCCACAATGAAGAGGATCTGGAACGGCCCCTGCCCCACCACTTGGAACAGCAAATCGCCCAAGGCCACGCCGACGATGCCGCCCAGTGACATCTCCACTGCCCTTTTCATCCTGTCCCCGCCCGAAAGCCCCAGAATGATGACAGCCGAGATGGGCGCGAAGAACGGCTGCGGATGCCCAAAGAGGGAGCTAGCCACCCAATACGCCAATGCGGCACCGACGGTGGCCTGGATTATATAAACGAAGCGCGAACGGATGCGTTGCAGACGCGATAATACTGAACGGTCCACCACCCGCAGCATTTGCCTCGTTGAGACTCTTTGTTTCGCTTCCGACATGTCCTCCAGCATAGAAGACCGCTGTCTACCACCGCCCCCGAATACCCGCATCCCGGCCTGCGCCAGGTTGTGGATAACCCGCTGTATGCGTGCGACACCAACCCCCGCCGCGCGAGAATTCCACAGAATCGCCGTTTCGCCTTACCCATCCATTGCCGCGTACCCGTTCCGCTTTTACCGTCAGGAGCCGTGAACACAGAATTTTTACAACTTTGCCGTCGCGGTGTGGACCTCGTCGCCGAGTTTCAGGGATGCTCCGAACAGCAGCTCATCGAAGCCGGCGCCAGCCAGCTCCTCGCCGCGCAACTCGCCCGCCTCCAGCACACATATTTCGGCCGCACCTCCAATAGCCGCAAGCAGCGCCTCGCCTGCGAGGCCGCTCGTTCTCGCGGCCACGACCTCGCCATCCTCGAAAGCATCGAGTCTTTCGCCCACCGCGTGAAAGACACCAACCGCAGTTGGGATCTTCGCCTAGAGCTCTGCCGCGCAGAAGCCCACCTGATTCCGGCAATCGCAAAGAAGCGCCTCAAACAGCTCAATCCCGCCAAGCGTCCCTCGCACGGCGTCCGCTATACCCGACGCCCCGATGGTCCCCACACCATCTCCATCACCGCGGAGCCCACTGATATCGCGGATATCAAGGGCGTTCTCGCTTCCGTGGATAAGGAAAACCCGCTCGCAGCCGCCAAGCAGGTCATCCTCGAGGGCAATCCCGGCGCGCTGCCTGCGGTGCATACCAATGTGATCATCACCCTTGACCAGCTAGACCGCATCACTGCTGGCCAGGGCGATGACATCATGCTTCAGCTTTCCAACGGCGCGCGCATGTCCGGCGCCCAGCTCGTCGCCCGGACCCTCGCCCAACGCGGTTACGTCAGCTTGGTCCATCCTGAGCACGGCGCGGTGAACCTGTATCGCACCGAGCGCATGGCCAGCTGGAAGCAGCGCATGCTAGCCCGCGCGGAACATCCTATTTGCGCTTGGCCCGGCTGCTCCACGCCTGCCGATGACGCCCAAGTCCACCACATCACCGCCTGGGCAGCCGGCGGCCCCACAAACCAAGAAAACCTCGTAACGCTCTGCGCTCATCACAATGCGGTGAATCAAGATGATGATTCCCGCCCCACCGCACGCGGGCGCATGGTTCGCATCAAGGGCCGCATCGCCTGGATCCCGCCGTGGAGCGGCAACCCGCGGTTTATCCCCTCACCCGCCTATTCACCACGACCAACAAGGAGTTCTACCTAGCCCTCGCCTGACCCACCCAATCCGGCCGGTCTGCCTAGTCCGCCTCGTCCACTGGTCCCCGCTGTATCTGCCGTTCCCGCCTGGCCTTACCAGACTATATTTATGCCCAATCTCGCTGGCATAGCTGGTCGGGCCGGCATAGCTTGTCTGGCTGATCTGGCATACCTGCCTGCTCTGTCTCATATCCGGCAAGGCCGCGCCCCATCCTCGCGGCCCGCAGATAGGCCCAGCGTTAGGTCTAGAAATGGGACTAGAAATAAGAAAAGCCGCCTCCCGCATAGGGGGAAGCGGCTACTTCGTCGTGCCTGCGGCGCGACCGCGCCTTCGGCTTAGACTCGTCCTACTTGGCCGTGGTCTTACCCACGGAGTGGAGGTCCTGGCATGCCTCGATGACGCGCTCGGACATACCCTGCTCTGCCTTCTTCAGGTAAGAGCGTGGGTCGTAGACCTTCTTGTTGCCCACCTCGCCGTCAATCTTGAACACACCATCGTAGTTTTCCATCATGTGGCGAGCTACTGGGTTGGTAAACGCATACTGGGTATCGGTGTCCACGTTCATCTTGATGACGCCGTAGCGCAGCGCCTCTTCGATCTTCTCCTTCTCAGAGCCGGAACCGCCGTGGAATACGAAGTCAAAGGCGTGCTCACCCTCGCTCAGGCCGAGCTTCTTCTGCGCAACCTTCTGGCCCTCCAGCAGAACCTCGGGGCGCAGCTTCACGTTGCCCGGCTTGTAGACGCCGTGCACGTTACCGAAGGTAGCGGCCAACAGGTAGCGACCCTTCTCGCCGGTGCCCAGTGCATCGATGGTCTTTTCAAAGTCTTCCGGGGTCGTGTACAGGTTATCTCCGGCCTTGGCCTCGACACCGTCTTCTTCACCGCCGACAACGCCAATCTCTGCCTCGAGAATGATGTGTGCCTTCTTCGCCTTCTCCAGAAGCTCCTGAGCGATGACCAAGTTTTCATCGATCGGAATAGCAGAGCCGTCCCACATGTGGGACTGGAACAGCGGGTTCTCGCCGCGGTCGACGCGCTCCTGGGAGATGGCCATCAGCGGACGAACGTAATCATCCAGAACTTCCTTCTGGCAGTGGTCGGTGTGCAGGGCGATATTGACGCCGTAGTGCTTCGCTGCCTCGTGTGCGAAGGCGGCTAGGGCCTGAGCACCTTTAACCTTGTTCTTGACCGCGAGGCCAGAGCCGAACTCTGCACCACCGGTGGAGAATTGGATGATGCCGTCAGACTCTGCCTCGGCAAAGCCCTTCAGTGCTGCGTTGATCGTTTCAGACGAGGTGCAGTTGATGGCTGGGAATGCGAAGCCGTTCTGCTTCGCGGTGTCCAGCATCTGGTTATACGCCTCGGGGGTTGCAATTGGCATGAAATTCCATCCTTAAGTGGGATTGCGGTCAAACACGTTCCAACACCCAATTATGCCCACATTTCCGGATTTCCGCCGCAAAATTTGTGTGACATTTCCTGTGTTTACTGCCCAACTCTCAAAAATGCAGCGCCCCCACACGGCAAACCCCGCGCTAGGCGTTTAACAGCACGGTTAAACGCAGCTAATCGCGACCCGATTTTTCATGCAGGTCACGAGCTACCCGGGCGCACGCCTCCAGAAGCATCCACCCAGACAGCTGCACGGATAGGTCGCGCTCATCCACGCGAATGATGCCCATCTTTTCACTGACGGTCGTGTGCCCGAAGCCGTAGTTGTGCGGTAGGCGGGCATCGGCAGTCCAATCAGAGCCAAAAATTGGCAGGCCATCGACCTCGAGCCGGTGCTCCCACACGGATTCGGCAGACGCCACGACCATCCGGGTCGCCAGCTTCTTGGTAGCCCGGTTGGCGGGCGAATCCCCGGGCAGGCGCACGGCGACATCGGCAAGATAGCGCATCAGGATGCCCTTAAACAGGCCGCCGTCACCATCACCGGTCTCCCAATCCACGACGCCAGACGGAGTCGCCATCCCGGAAGCAATAGCCTGCACCAGGCCACGGATCTTGATGATGTAGCTCATCATCTCGGATGCCAGCTCGGCCTCGTAAACGCTATCGATCTGCTCCAGCTTGCCGATGCTCGACTCCTCCCGCATCGCCAACACAATCTCCAGGCATGCCCCCAACATCACGCCTTGGCAATACGGGTGGACTTGTTTGACGATCTCAGGGCCATCCATGCGCATGCGCACGCCGTCCATGATGAAGCCATCTTCATTGACCAAGTTGTCGTAGACCCAGTCAACGATGCGGCGGGCTGCGGTAATGTTTCCCATTCGCGCCAGCATGATGGCTCCGGGCCCATTGGCCGGCACGTTCATGAAGTTCTCGCCATCGCGCCACGGCAATATGCCCAGTGAGTCATCGAGGCCCTCGGTGATATTTCCCTGCAAAGACGCTAACGCCTTGGGCGGTTTCATCTTTTTTACCTCGCCCACGCGCCCTAGGGCGAGGGCGAGCCAGGCTTTGTCGTCGAAGTACTTATTCTTGGTCAGCTGCGCCAGATTCCGGACGCGGATCCCGCGCGTGGTGTCGAGGATGCGCTGGCGGCGGGCCTTAGTATTCTTCCTCTCCGCGGCATCGACAAGGCAGTCGAGGTAGTGCGCCTGCCACCAGTAGTGCCAGTGCACGAGGAGTTTTTCTTTCGTGGTGGGCGGCCAGCTGACGATGGCGAGGTTGGTCCGCGGCAGGCCCCATACGGAATGCGCATGGCGCTCATCAATGGCGGTTTCCGCGAGTTCGGCGCGGTGGGCCCACTTTTCTTCCACGATTTCTTTATCACTCCAGTAGCAAGGTTTATTACAGTTAGTGTAACGATCTCTTACCAGGAATTGTGCAGATCGGCGTGCTGCCGGATCCAGGTATGCATGGCGATGCCCGCGGCCACACCAGCGTTGATGGACCGCGTGGAGCCAAATTGCGCGATGGAGCAGGTCATGAGGGCGGCATCTTGCGCGGCGGCGCTTACTCCGGGACCTTCTTGCCCGAATAGCAGCAGGCTGCGTTCCGGCAGTTCGGCGGTTTCGAGGGGCACGCAACCGGGGGTGTTATCAATGGCCACGACCGTGAGGTTTTCCTCGGCTGCCCAGGCAATGAGCTTATCGACGCTCTCATGGTGCCGCAGATGCTGATACCTATCTGTCACCATGGCGCCGCGGCGGTTCCACCGGCGCCGCCCCACAATGTGGACGGTATCGACGGCAAAGGCGTTGGCGGTGCGCACGACGGTGCCGATATTGGCGTCATTTTCAAAGTTCTCGATGGCGATATGCAGGCTGTGCCGCCGCTTATCGATGTCCCCCTTAATCGCCTCCCTCCGCCAATACCGATACGCGTCGACGACATTGCGTCGGTCGCCCTCGCGCAGGAGCTCCGGATCGTATTTTTCTGCATCCGGCCCTTGCGGCCAGGGCCCTTCCCAGGGCCCCACGCCGTGGCGGCCCTCATTCCATTCGGTCGGCCCCTTCGCCTCTTCGGACCGTTCTTGTTGCACAGTACTCTCGCCGCGCACGCCCTGCCCGGCCTGGCGTGCCTGGTCCACCTCGTTACGCGAGTCCAAGGTCATCCAAGCCAAGCAGGGAACGGTATTCAAGGCCCTCGGCCGAGATGACGTCCTCGGCGCCGGTGGCGCGGTCAACGACGGTAGCTACGCCGACCACTTCTGCTCCAGCTTCGCGCAATGCGGCGACTGCTGTGAGCGGCGAGTTGCCGGTCGTGGTGGTGTCCTCGACGACCAGCACCTTCTTTCCGGTCACATCCGCGCCCTCGATGCGGCGCTGCATGCCGTGCTTTTTGGCTTCTTTGCGCACGACGAAGGCGTCGATATCGCGGCCCTCGGCATGCATGATGGAGGTCGCTACCGGGTCCGCGCCAAGGGTTAAGCCTCCGACGGCAGCAAAATCCCAATCCGCGGTGAGCTCGCGAAGCAAGGACCCGATGAGGCGGGAGGCTTCGTGGTGCAAGGTCGCACGGCGCAAATCGACGTAGTAATCGGCCTCTTTGCCCGAGGACAAAGTCACCTTGCCGTGCACAACGGCAAGCTCCTTGACCAGTTCCGCGAGACGCTTCTTCTTGTCTTCTTGCAGGTGCACTTCAGTCATCGCATTGCTCCTTTTCTAGAGTTTTCTTCGGAGTGTGAGGGAAATCCCTGGCTACATGGGCCAACGCAACATTCTAGGCTACTCCCCCTGCTGCGACCCGGAATCGTCACCGCGGCCTTTATTCTCTTTCTCCCGTCCAGCGGCCGAGCCACTGACGTCTCGGGAGGCAGCGTCGAGGCCGTCGCCAGAAGCATCTCCCGAAGCGTCGCCGAAGATGGAAGCCTCCCCAAATTGCTGGCGCGGCAGGCGGGCAGTGCCTGAGTCGGGCGTGGGGCGTTCATTGCCATCGGCAATGGCATCGACCTCGTCCGCCCCAATCGCCGTGTGTTCAACCGGGCCGCGGGTCTCGGAGTACGTGCGCGAGGGCATATCCAACGGTTCCTCCGGCCGTTGAATGACCGGCCGGGAAAACTCCGGCTGCCCCGCCGCCGCTGTTCCACCCACCGCATCGACCACAGGTGCCGCGGGAATTTCCCTGGCTGGATCCAAGTCCTCAAGGTGAATGGTATGCACGGAGGAGGAACGGGGTGGGAGGACGCGGGAAGCATCGGCAAGTAAAGCCAGGGGCGGGAGCATTGCCTCCCAATCCGCGGTGCGCGAATGCTTGGTGGTTTGTGCCAAAACCCACTCGGTTTCCAGCCACAGCGCCGACACCACCTCCGGCATGCGTTGCAGTGCGATGCGCACGCGTTCGTCTACCATCCGCTCCGTCACGCCGCGATCGGAGGAATACACATCGAAACCTTCGATGCTCATGGCCATTAACAGGTCCTCGGACATTTCGGCCTCCTGGCTGCCGAAACGCTGGAAATCAATGACCACATCCGATGCCGCTCCCGTCCGCATCGCCATCACATTCACGCCGTCGATATCCATCAGCAACATTTCGTGGCCATACACGTTGCCGGCAACGATGTCTTTCGGCGCGGCGCCGGAGGAGGCCACTCCCCTCGTCCATTCATCGACAAGGTACTGGTCCGACTTCATGTACTCAAAGCCCCGGGTCTCCGCCCAGTTCTTGCGCTCCCGACGAATGGTGCCAGGGATAAGCGGCCGCGGCCGCCCTACCGGCTTAGGCTTTGCGTGACCTTCCGGTTGTTCTTCAGTCCCCTCTTGGCCTGCCTCTTCGAGGGAGTCAGCCGCACCCGATTCCGTTTCTGCGCCAGCTTCCGACGTCTCTTCAGTGCTGCCTGCAGTGTTGGCACGGGCAGCACTGCCAGCACTGCCAGCACTGCCAGTATTACTGGCACTGCCGACGTTATCGGAACTGCTGGTGCTGTCGGAGCCGGTTGCATGGGCGTCATTGGGGCCGGCGGTAGAGGCGGTGGCGTTGGCTGCAGTGGCAGCAGTGGCGGCGCTGCCTTTTACAACGCCATTATCTGAAACAGCCTCGGAGTCGTTAGCGCGGGCTTCGTCGCTGGCATTGGCGTCACTGGCGCTATCTTCACTCGCCCTGTCATCACCGCTGCGGCCTGATTCGCCTGCAGCGCGATGGTGACGGCCTGAAGAGGTAGCGGAGGAAGAATCGGATTCAACATCGGGGGACGGCGAGTACTTCGCCGCGAAACCGGGGTGGTCCTCAGCACCGCCTTCGCTCTCAGAATCTGTAACGGCCTCAGAGCCTGCGGCGTCTTCCGCATCCTCTTCAGTTTCCCCCTTAGTTTCGGGGCGTGCGTGGGAAGGCGCATCCTGGTCTTCCCAGGTGTCCCAGCCTTTCCGGTCGTGCTGGGATGCAGTATCGCGCTGGGCATCGGCTACGCGCTGCGTGCGGTCGTAGTACAGCAAAAAGCCACCGGCGATGCCGAGCACGAGTGCGAAAATCAGGAGTAAAGAAGCCATCATCTCCCGATAATAATAGGTACCGGCAGCCCACGGTGCCGGTACCAGTCGGAATCGGAGCGATTAATTGGAATTAATCGTCAACCGAAGTCCTATCCCCGCGTTCCACTGGGTTGGTCGGGTCTGCAGACCACTGCGACCAGCCACCGATGTAGTGACGCAGGCCGGTAAATCCTGCGTCCTCCATCGCTGCGAGTGCCAGCGCGGAGTGGTTGCCCGAACCGGAATAGATAATTGCGTCCTTGGTGTTTTCCTGGGTCAATCCGGCAGCGGCCAGCACTTCACGGATTTCATCCGGCGACTTCAATGTGCGCACCCCATCGTTGTGGAAGAGGCGCTCGGGAACATTGACCGCACCCGGGATGTGGCCCGCCTTCAAGTCCAGGTTCTCGCGGCGGCCGGCAAAGCGGTTGCTCGAGCGCGTATCGATGAGCACGCCATCGTGCTTGCGGACGTCATCAATCGTGGCGGTAGGCAGCTGGCCGGGAGTGACCTCGAACGTCGAGCCGACCGCGATATTGCCCGGCCCCGTCAGGGTTTGGTAACCGTGCGCGAGCCAGTTTTCCAGACCGCCATCGAGGATGCGCACATCAGTCAGGCCTGCCCACCGCAGCGTCCACCACGCACGGCCAGCAAAAAGCCCGCGGCCCTCGTCATAGACCACCACGGGGCGGTCTTCCTGCAGGCCCCAAGAACGGATCCAGGACTGCAACTTATCTTCGTCCGGAAGCGGGTTGCGGCCATTGCGCGAGCCGGGAAGGCCGACGAAGGCCGCGCCGGTATCGCCAAATAGCGCGGTGGGAATGTGCTGGGAAGCAAAGTCGATGAAGCTTTGGCCCGTCTTGGGCTGCCAGTGGGTGCCGAGGAGGGTGAAACGATCGCCGTGGTAGATGGATTCTTTGAGTTCCTGCGGGGAAACTAAAATGCTCATGCCTTCCAGTCTAAAGGCATGAGCATTATTTTTCGCCCGGTAATTTAGCGAGCGGAGATATCCAGCTCCGCGCCGCCATCGGCGACGTCAACGTGGACGGTATCGCCATCGGCAATATCGCCAGCCAAAAGCTTCTTCGCTAGCTTGTCACCGATAGCCTGCTGGATGGTCCGGCGCAGCGGGCGGGCACCGTAGGCGGGGTCATAGCCGCGGTCAGCCAACCAGGACTTGGCGGAATCGGATACCTGCAGCGTCAGGCGGCGGGCCTCCAGGCGCTCGGTGAGACCGCGCAGCTGGATGTCCACGATGCCGCGCAGCAGCTCCTCCGACAACGGCTCGAACATCACCACATCATCGAGGCGGTTGATGAACTCCGGCTTGAAGGCACGCTTTACGGCCTCCATGGTTTCGTCCTTCGTACCGCCAGCGCCCAGGTTGGACGTCAAAATGATGACGGTATTGCGGAAGTCGACGGTGCGACCCTGGCCATCGGTAAGCCGCCCCTCATCCAGGACCTGGAGGAGGACGTCGAAGACGTCGGGGTGGGCCTTTTCCACTTCGTCGAAAAGCACGAGCGTATAAGGCCGACGCCGCACGGCCTCGGTGAGCTGGCCACCGGCTTCGTGGCCGACGTATCCCGGAGGGGCACCGACGAGCCGGGAGACGGAGTGCTTCTCGCCGTACTCGGACATATCGATGCGCACCATGGCGGATTCATCGTCGAAGAGGAAGTCCGCCAGCGCCTTAGCCAGCTCCGTCTTACCCACGCCGGTAGGGCCGAGGAAGAGGAAAGAGCCGGTCGGGCGGTTGGGGTCAGCCACGCCCGCACGGGAGCGACGCACGGCATCGGAAACAGCGGTCACGGCCTCGCGCTGGCCGACGACCCGCTTGCCCAACACCGCCTCCATGTTCAGCAGCTTCTCGGTCTCGCCCTGCAACATCTTGCCGGCGGGAATGCCGGTCCACGCGGAGACGACCTCCGCGATGGTATCCGGGCTGACCTCCTCATCCAGCATGGTATTGCGCTGGGCGGCGGCCTTTTCCTCGGCTGCTGCCAGGTCCTTTTCCAGCGGTGGGATCTTGCCGTAGTTGATCTCGGAGGCTAGGGCGAGGTCGCCATCGCGCTCGGCAATTTCTGCTTGGCGGCGGAGATCGTCGAGTTCTTCCTTGATATCCTGCACGTCATCGATGGCCTTCTTCTCGTTGGCCCAGCGCGCCTTGAGCTCGCCGAGCTTTTCGCGCTGGTCCGCGAGCTCGCCCTGCAGGGCGGCCAGGCGGTCCTTGGAGGCGGCGTCGGATTCCTTCTTCAGCGCGAGCTCCTCGATCTCCATGCGGCGAACGATGCGCTCAAGCTCATCGATTTCCTGCGGCGAGGAGTCGATTTCCATGCGCAGGCGGGAACCGGCTTCATCGACTAGGTCGATGGCCTTATCCGGCAGGAAGCGGTTGGTGATGTAGCGGTTCGATAGCTCCGCTGCCGAAACCAAGGCCGAGTCCATGATGCGCACGCCGTGGTGTACCTCGTAGCGCTCCTTGAGCCCGCGCAGGATACCGATGGTGTCTTCCACGGACGGCTCTGCAGCATAGACCTGCTGGAAACGCCGCTCGAGGGCGGCGTCCTTTTCGATGTACTTGCGGTACTCATCCAGCGTGGTTGCACCAACGAGGCGCAGCTCACCGCGGGCCAGCATGGGCTTGATCATGTTGCCGGCGTCCATGGAGCCTTCGCCGGTAGCGCCGGCGCCGACGATGGTGTGCAGCTCATCGATGAAGGTGATGATTTCGCCCTCAGACTGCTTAATCTCATCCAGAAACGCCTTGAGGCGCTCCTCGAACTCGCCGCGGAACTTGGCGCCGGCGACCATAGAGCCGAGATCCAGGCTGATAAGCGTCTTGCCCTTCAGGGACTCGGGGACGTCGCCAGCCACGATGCGGCGGGCCAGGCCCTCAACGATCGCAGTTTTGCCGACGCCCGGCTCACCAATCAACACCGGGTTATTCTTCGTCCTGCGCGAAAGCACCTGGACGACGCGCCGGATTTCCTGATCGCGCCCAATGACCGGGTCGATCTTGCCCTCGCGCGCCCGCGCGGTGAGGTCGGTGGCGTACTTTTCCAGGGCCTGGAATTGGTCTTCCGGGTTCTCCGAGGTCACCTTGGCGGCCCCGCGCACGGAGGGGAAGGCGCCCTTAATGGCGTCGTAGGTTGCGCCGCGGCCGGTCAGCAACTCGGCAGCGTCGGTCTTCGAACCGGCGATGGCGGCGAGGAGGACTTCGGTGGACACGAACTCATCGCCAAGCTCGCCCGCCAATTCCTGCGACTTGGTCAGTACGTTCAGGCCATCCCGGTTGAATTGCGGGTTAGACATATTGGCGCCCTCGGCGCTGGGATAAGAGTTAACCAGCTCGCGCGCTTCCTTCAACACGGTATCCGGGTCAACGCCGGTGGCCTTAAGCACCGGCTCGGCGATGCCGCCTTCCTGCCCAAGAATGGCCGCCAGCAAGTGCGCCGGGCGGATATCCGGGTTGCCATTCGCGGACGCGGTCTGCAGGGCTTCCTGCAGCGCCTCTTGTGTCTTGGTGGTGGGGTTAAAAGAACTCATGTGTACGTTTCTCCTTCTAAGATTTATTCATCCATTTTAAGGATTCACTTGGTATAACGCACATAAAGTTGAGCCTATTCCACTCAACCCGAACTTTTTGAGTCCATCCGGCTCAACTTTCCGGTTTCTGCCACAACAGCCCTACCGAAGTCCGGCCGGCCCAGTAGTGGGGGCGCACGGTGTAATCGAGGTGGGGGCTTAGGGGCCCGGCAAGCAAGCGAATTGGCTGCACGCCGAAGCCGGGCCGCCACACCAAAAATGTGGGAGCCCGGCTTGCACAGAGTGGATTTGTGAAGGCTAGGTTTCTTGTTTCTGGCCCACGTGGCCGATGCCCTCTTTGAAAATCGTGCCGCGCGGCGGAAGCAAGCCCATGAACTTGAACGTCAGGTACACGCCGATGGAAATGGCCAGCGAGACGGCACCGAACGCGCCGGTAAACCCGTACATCACGGCCATCGGCGCGATGATGGTCCACGAAATCTCGAACGGGCCGAAGCCGATGTAGGCCATGCCGTATTCGGAAAGCGTTCCGGATTTCAGCTTCGGATCGACGATCTTAAGCACGGCGATGCCGGTAGCCACGGTAGCCGTCGCCCAGCCCCAGCCGAAGATGCCGCGCTCGATCCAGCGCTCGCCAAAGAACTCGGCGGGGAACCACATCAAGAAGAACGTACAGAAGATGGTGCCCAGAATGAACAGGACCAGCAGCGCCTGCCAGTAGGAAGCGATAGCGGCAGGAACAATGGCGGCCACGCCGAAGGCGATGAGGTAATCGGTAGCGGCACCGGAGATGGAGGATACGGAATCCTTATCCAGGTAATCCTCGGCGCCGACGAAGTTCATGATGGCGCGGAAGATGAGGCCGATAACCATGGACATCGCAAAGAGCGGGATGGAAACATTTTCCCAAATGCTAGAAATGCCCTTATTGACGCCGTACGCCGTCATAACCGTGAGGATGATGAAGCCGAAGTGCAGCGCGAGCGGCTCGATGGAAGAAGGGTTGGTGGTCGCGCGGCCCAGAGAGGGGCGCTCATCCAGGTTCTTGATGTAGCCGCGGCGAATCTCTTCCGGTAGCTCCTTGGGGACGTAGGACACCTTGCCCTTGCGGATGCCCCAGTTACCAGCGATGACACCGCCGATAATCGCGGCCAGGGTGCCGACGGTCGCGGAGGTAAAGCCCAGGGACGCTGCCGCTTCGGCGCCGACGCCCTCCAGCGCGCCACCCACAGCGGCGGCCGTGCCGAAGCCACCGGTAAAGCCAACCGGCAGCATCATGCCGAACCAGTTGGGGGTATCAAAGACTGGGGCAAAGAAGAGCAGGCCGAGCACGATGAAAAGGCCCCACTGGCCGGTAAACATCATGGTGGAATAGCCCCACATATTGCGCGCACCCTTGCCCATGTTGCCGCCGACTTCCATGGAATACGCCATCGAGGCAAAGACCACGGCAATGAGGATGGAGGTGTAATCGCCGAGGTTATCGGAGAAGTTGATCCACCCCAGCACGTTAGGCCCGACGAGCAGGCCGATCAGGCCGGCGGTAATGGGGGCAGGCAGCAATAAGTCCTGGAAGATAAACTTCACTTGGTGGCGCAAAATATTGCCGATGACCATGAGTAAGGAAATCCAACCCACGTCCAGCATGAGCGTATAAGCGGAAAAATCTTCCATGGGAATCCTTTCTAGCTGTGCAGTTATGGCAGGTCGCTCACGTGCAGCGAGCGCGCAGATAAAAAGTACATTACATATCATGTAGTGAGCCACAACATACGGCGGATTTTTCACCCCCGCTACAATGGCACGGTGGAGCACTACCTCAGCATTATCATCGGCGCGGGCCAGGCAGGCTTGGCGACGGCCCACCAGCTCACCTCCCGCGGCCTTATCCCCGCCCAAGACTTTTTGCTTATCGATGCCAACCCCGCCCCCGGCGGCGCCTGGCGTCACCGGTGGGATTCACTGACGCTGGGAAAGGCCCATAACATCGCGAGCCTGCCGGGCATGCCCGCCCCGCTTGCCGATGCCTCCTCCCCCCCGCCTCCCACGTAGTCGCCGCCTACTACGACGCCTACGAAGATAAGTTCCATCTGCGGCCCTACCGCCCGGCGCGCGTCCGCAGCGTCCGTGCCCTGCCCGGAGAACCCGGCGCGAGCGGCGCACGCAATCCCCGCGGCGCACGCGGCGCGTTTCTCGTGACGCTGGAGTCCGGCGAGCAGTTTTCCGCGGACACCATCGTCAACGCCACCGGCACGTGGGATAGGCCGTATATCCCTTATATTCCGGGCATCGGCAGTTTTGGCGGGCACCAACTGCACACCAAGGACTATTCGGCGGCGGAGGACTTTGCGGGGCAGCACGTGTTGGTCGTCGGCGGCGGGCTATCGGCGGTGCAGTTTCTATTGGAACTTGAGGGGCTCGCCCAGACCACTTGGGCCACGCGGCGGGCTCCGGATTTTACGAATACGGAGTTCGATAAGCAGTGGGGTTTGGATGTGGAAAAGAAGGTCCGCGAGCGGGTCTTTCGCGGCAATCCGCCGGCCTCGGTGGTCTCGACCACTGGGATTCCGCCCTGGCAGGAATACCTGGATGCGGTCGAGCGCGGCGTTTTGGTCTCGCGCGGCATGTTCGATGCCATCGATGCGACCGGTGTGCGGTTTGGCGAGTCTGCGAGCGGTGAGGTGGCGGGGGCGTCGGAAAGCGCGGCGGCATGGCAGCCGTATCCGGCGGGCACGCACTTGGCGGTGGACGTCATCTTTTGGAATACGGGTTTCCGCCCGGTGCTGGACCATCTGGCGCCGTTGCGCTTGCGCTCGCGCAAGGGCGGGATTGTCATGCGCAACGAGGTCTCGCCTGTGGCGAACCCGCGGGTCTTCCTCGCCGGCTATGGGTCGACCGCCTCGACGGTGGGGGCGACGCGCGCGGGGCGCTTGGCGGCGCGCGAGGTTATCAAGGTGCTGGGTCTGTAGCGCGGGGACGAAAATGCGCGCGCTAAAAGGCAGGCAAGCACACTAGGATGGGAAACCATGTGGGAATTGGGCGAGCACTTCCGGAAGTATGCAGACGACTACCGCAATGCGGTGCATGAGCAGTTTTTCCTCATGGTGCCGGAGGCACGGCAGGTCTTTTCCCTTTCTATGCAGGACACTCACCGGTCCATGGTGCACGCACTAGCATGGGTGATTGAACACGCAGAGCCCAGCAGCGCCGGCGCGAAGGCAGGGTCCGGGGTCGGGGCTGCGCTGCCCGAGGACGTACGGGAGAAGATCGCGCAGCTCGGCCGCGATCACCGCAGGCACGGCTTCCCGGCCGAGGTCTATGCGCGGTTCGAGAAGGCGCTCATCAAAGGCCTGCGGGTGTTGGCGCTGACGCGGTACCAATACGACTTCGCCTGCGCCGTCATCCACCAGGTCTGCGAGGAGATGGCCAGTGCGGCGCGCGAGGCGGACTTGGCTGGGGAGGCGCCGGCGTATTCGGGGCAGGTGGTCGCGGTGGATCGGCCGACGCGCGAAACCGCGGTCATTCGCGTCGAGGCAGGAATGCCCGCAGCCTTCGAGCCGGGGCAGTATTTCCCCGTTACCACCCAGTACCTTCCCGGCCAGTGGCGGATGCTCACCCCCGCGCAGCCAAGCGATGCCACCGGTCAGCTGGTCTTCCACGTCGCTGCGGTGGGTGCGGCCTCGCGGTCGCTTGCGCATACCAAGCCAGGCGATTGGTGGACATTGGGCCGGCCCACCGGCTCCATCTGGCAGGACCTGCGCGCGTTGCGCGGCGGCAGGTTGGTCATCCTGGCCTATGGCACGGGCTGGGCGGCGGCGCGGTGCTTGGCGCTGGCGGCGCGCCAGGCCGCGGATGCGGGCGAGGAGGGCCTCGCGAAGAACCTGGCCCTGCAGATTTTTGCCGTTGCGGATAGCCCCGGCGCGCACTATGACACGCACTTCCAGCAGAACCTTGCGGCCCTCTACCCTGATCTCAGCCTGCGCCGCATCATCCGGCAAGAAAACGACCCATGGTTGCTGGGGGCACGGCCGCTTGCCGATGCCGCCACCCACACCCTCTCCCCCGACCCGACTGATGTAGTAGTCAACGAGGCCGAGTTATCCACAGGCACGCCCACTTACTTCGCCCTCTTCGGCAGCGCCGAGGAGGTAGCGGAGGCGAGGAAGGAGTTGGAGAAAAGGGGCATCGGCAAGCAGTGGATCTTAAGCCACAGCTGGGGCCGCGACCGAGAGTGGCTGCCGGAGGATTATGCGGCGCAGTCTTAATCGGTGAGCTCTAGCACCGGCAGGGATCGGCGCGTCTTCGCTACTTCTTGCGGGTCGATGTCGGCGTAGAGGATTTCGTCTTCGTAGCCGGCCTCGGCCACGCGCACGCCGTTGGGATCGACGATGGTGGAGTGCCCGATGCCGGTCGGGCCCGAAGGAGAACCGGCCTCAGCGTTGCCGCCTGGGCGGGATTGGCCCGCGGCGAGGATATAGCTGGTGGAATCCAGCGCCCGCGCGGCCGTGAGCAGGCGCCACTGCTCCAGCTTGCCGGGGCCATCTGCCCAGCTGGTGGGGACAACGATGAGCTGCGCGCCCTCGCGCGCCAAGTCCTTGAACTGCTCTGGGAAACGGATATCGTAGCAGACCACGACGCCGACGGTAAGGTCATCAACGTCGAAGGTCACCAGGGACTCCCCGGGCTGCACCGTATCGGATTCGCGGTAGTCAAAGGCATCGTAGGTGTGGATTTTCTCGTAGCCGCCCAGCACGCCTGGGCCTGCGACGAGCGCGGTATTGGATACGCGGTTGATGGTCTTGTCCTCGCTCTCGATGGTATCGGCTGGGCAGAACATGCCGACGACGACGGTGACCTCCAATTCCTCCGCCGCTTCCTGTATCGCGGTGGCGAACGGGCCTTCGAGGTTCTGCGCCTGCTCATCTAGGCGTCCCGAGCGGAAGTTCTGCGAGGTGGCCTCGGGCAGCACGATAAGGCGCGCGCCCGCCGCCGCGGCCTCGCGGATTTTATCCAGGGCGAGTTCTTGGTTTTCCTCGATGCTGCCGGTGGAGGTCAATTGCACTGCTGCTACTTTCATAAATCCCAACTTAGTGCAGCGTCACCTAGTTATCCACAGGTTGGCGGTTTTGCCCTCGCGGCTACAGCCCGCAGCGGCCACGCTTAAAGGCATGAGTTATGTAGATATTCCTGAACACCTTCCCGCACATGTACGCAGCTTGAGGGCGCGGCCGGCGGCGGCGTTACCGGAGGCACACTTAAGCGTAGCCTCCCGGACGTCTGCCGCCCTCCAGCACGCGGTGGCGCAGTGGTCCGAGACGCAGCAACTTAGCGATGCCACCGTTTCCCAGCACCTGCGCAGCCTCCACTCCTTCCTAGACCGCAGCAGCGCGCTCGATTCCTCACTGGCTGCGAACTTGGGGAGGGCGCGATGAATTTATCCACTGCCCTGCGCCACAGCGCTGCGCAGCTTACTGCGGATCACTCTGGACTGCAAAATCACTATGTGGATTCGCACCACGATTGGCGGTCGCTATCGCTGGGTGGACCCGCGGGCGTGGCGGCGCGCTCCAGTTTGGCGGAGGCCACCGAGTGGCTGAGTAGCCCGCTTGGGGAAATGGAGCGAGTCATCGAGGTGCTTGACCGGCATGCGGACCTGCAGGCCTGGCGCGAGGGAGTGGAGGCGCGAATCATTTCCTTTCTGGGCAAGGTCGATGAGTTTTCTGGCCCCGCCGCGCTGGCTGGTGGCGTGCTGCTGCGGGAGGTGCGTGCGCTTGGCGATGCCCTCGACTGGCTCTGCGCCCAAGAAATCGACGCCCTCTGCACGCCCGCCGGGGTGGAACCACCGCAGCGGCTCGAGGATTTTGCCGATCTCCCCCTCGATACCATCCACGAGATCAACCTCGCCCAAGCCAGCGACCGCGTGGCGCAGCTGGCCGCGGATAACCCCGATATGCGCATCGTCGAAACCAGCCCCGGCCGGCTGGTGGCGCTGCTGGATCCGGAGGGTTTTCGCACGGAACCAGCGTCTGTGACCACGTTCGTTGAAGGCGTGCATTCCTCCGACCCCACCACCTGGCAGCGCGCCGTGGACCGCGGCCGCAATATTGCCACCGCAAGCGGTGGGCCGGCCGCCGTGTGGTTGGGCTACCAGGCCCCGTCGAGCTTGCCGCGCGCCGTGCACGCCGATCCCGCGCGTGCGGCGGGGCAGGAGCTGGCGCGGTTTCAGCGGGGCATCGGCAAGCGGTATCCGGGCGCAAAACGAACGGTGGTGGGCTATTCCTATGGCTCCGTCGTGACCGGATACGCGGCGCGCGAGAAGGAAATCGCTTCCGATATCGTGCTGGTGGGAAGCCCCGGCACGAGCGCCCAGCATGCCCGCGAACTGCACGGCACCGTGTGGGCGGCGACCAATGACAATGACCCCATCGCTATCGCGACGGGGCCACTGAGCGGAATCCACGGCCCGGATCCCACCGTTCAGTCCTTCGGTGCCGCTCCCCTCCCCGGCGCGGATGGCCTGCCCGGGGACCACGGGTCTTATTGGGAGGACCCGCAGTTTCTGCGCGGACTAGGCACGGTGGCTGCCGGGGAATCCAGACCGGATTAACGCGGGCTGTGGGGGCGCCGGTTGTGGGAACGCCAGTTGGGGGCTTAGAACAGGCCTGCGGGGGCGTCCGAGTACGAGACCAGCATGTTCTTGGTTTCCTGGTAGTGGCCGAGCATCATCAAGTGATTCTCGCGGCCCAAGCCGGATTCCTTGTAGCCGCCGAAGGCGCTGTGTGCCGGGTAGTCGTGGTAGTGGTTGACCCACACGCGGCCGGCCTGAATATCGCGCCCGGCGCGGTAACAGATGTTTTGCTGGCGCGACCACACGCCGGCGCCCAAGCCGAAGTTGGTGGTATTCGCGATCTCGATGGCCTCGTCGTAGTCCTTGAACGTCGCTACAGAGAGCACCGGCCCGAAGATTTCCTCCTGGAAGATGCGCATCTCGTTGCTGCCCTTAAATACCGTGGGCTCGATGTAGTAGCCGTTTTCGAGGCCCTCGACCTTGTTCACATGGCCGCCGGTAAGCGTTTCCGCGCCTTCTTCTGGGCCGATCTTGAGGTACTCGGTAATCTTGTCCATCTGCTCCTGGGAGGCCTGGGCGCCCATCATGGTTTCGGTATCCAACGGGTGGCCGATCTTGATCTTCTTGACGCGTTCGATGGCGAGCTCTAAGAACTTATCGGCAATATCCTCATGGACCAGGGCGCGCGATGGGCAGGTGCAGACCTCGCCCTGGTTGAGCGCGAACATGACGAATCCTTCGACGCACTTTTCCAGGTAGGAGTCATCTTCATCCATGATGTCCTTGAAGAAGATGGACGGCGATTTACCGCCGAGCTCCAGGGTGACCGGGATGACCTTGTCTGCGGCGGCCTTATTGATGAGCTTGCCCACTGGGGTGGAGCCGGTAAACGCAATCTTGGCGATGCGGTCCGAACCCGACAGTGCCGCACCGGCTTCCTCACCCACGCCGTTGACGATATTGAGTACGCCATCTGGGAGGAGGTCACCGATGATATCCATGAGCAACAAAATGGATGCCGGCGTTTGCTCCGCAGGCTTGAGCACGATGCAGTTACCAGCGGCTAGGGCCGGTGCGATCTTCCAGGAAGCCATGAGCAGCGGGAAGTTCCACGGGATGATTTGGCCAACCACGCCGAGCGGCTCGTGGAAGTGGTAGGCCACGGTGTCTTCGCTGATCTGAGACAGGCGGCCCTCTTGCGCGCGGATGGCGCCCGCGAAGTAGCGGAAGTGGTCAACGGCCAGTGGGATATCGGCGGCCAAGGTCTCGCGGACGGCCTTGCCGTTTTCCCAGGTTTCCGCAACGGCGATCTTTTCGAGGTTCTCTTCAATCCGGTCCGCGATGCGGTGCAACAAGAGTGCGCGCTCTGCTGGAGTTGTCTTGCCAAAGGTTGCAAACGCCTTTTCCGCGGCATCGATGGCCGCATTGATATCGGCTTCCTTGCCGCGGGCCACCTGACAAAATACTTCACCGGTCACGGGGCTGATGTTGTCCATATATTCGCCATCGACTGGCGGTACCCACTTGCCGCCGATGTAGTTGTCATAGCGGTCGCGGTAATTGACGATGGCCCCTTCGGTTCCGGGCGCTGCGTACAAAGTCATGATGGTGGTGTCCTCTCGTGCAGAAATTTCGACTGTGGGGTTTGCCGTGTTTGGCGCGTGCCACTACAGGTGTTCTACTGTGTTGTAGCTCACCTGCTTTCCCGTCATAGTAATGCACTTTTTTGCATTTCGCACTAAATAGGGGTGGGAAATTAACATTTCTTCACAGACCAAAGTCTGGTTGTGCGGGTGCACCAGCGTCCGGGTGAGGGTGCAGCGGCCTGCGAGAGGGCGCGGGAACGGTAGGGGCCGATGGATCCCGAGAGGTCACCGCGTGTGAACCGAGAGAGCGAGGGACTCTTGGGCAGCAATAAACCCTCCATACCCGTGCGGGCGCTAGGCCGCGGCAAAGGTTTGGAGGGTTTAAATTGAGGTTTCTCGTCCGCAGGACGAATTAGGCGGTTTAGCTGGTTTAGCCGCTGCCGTTTCGGCGGTTGCGCTTGCGATCGCGCGCGGTGCGCGGGCTCCACATCACTACGGAGGTAGACCGCGGAACGTGGACGAGCTCACCGCTGCGTTGGGAACGCCCCGGGACCTGCGAGCCTTGCGGACCTTGCGCGCCGCGGGTGTACTGCCCCTGTGCTTGGGGGTGTTGTGCCCCCGAGCGCTGCCCGGCAGCAAGCTGATCGCGGAGGGCACGGACTTCATCGGCAAGCGCATCGCGCTCGGCCTCTAGCTGGTCGCGTTCTTCGGTTAGCTCGATGATGGATTTGATGCCGGCGAGATTGACTCCATCGTCTTGCGACAGCGCCTGAATCTTGCGGAGCAATTCAATATCGCGATCCGAATAACGGCGGCCCCCGCCGCGGGTGCGGGCCGGGGAGACCAAACCCATGCGGTCATAGGTGCGCAGGGTTTGGGCGTGCATCCCGGAAAGCTCGGCAGCCACGGAAATGACGTAAACGGCGGTGCCGGAGCCTTCTGCCTTTCCAGTACTCATTGTGCAATGCACCTCCTGCCTTAATTGCTCTCCGCGCCGGCCCAGCCTGCGCGGGGATTAAAGCCAGAGTCCTTTTCGGCTTGTGCATAGGTGCGCAGAGCGCTGGAGGCCGCTGCATCGAGCTTGGAAGGCACGGTGACCTGCACGCTCACCAAGAGGTCGCCAGCCTTGCCGGCGCGCTTGGCAATGCCACGCCCACGCACGCGCAGGGTACGGCCATCCGGGGTACCGGCGGGAATCTTCACGCGGACCGGGCTGTCCAAGGTGGGAACCGTGATGGTGTCACCAAGGGCGAGCTCGGCAAACGAGACAGGGACGGTGATGTGGATATCGTCGCCGTCGCGGGTAAAGACCTTGTCAGGCTTGACGGTGACCGCAACGAAGAGGTCACCGGCCGGGGTGCCATTCGGTCCGGCCTCGCCTTGGCCAGCGATGCGGACCTTTTGGCCGTCAATGACGCCGGCGGGGATACGGACCGTGATATTCCGGGTGCGGTGCACCGTTCCGGAGCCGTTGCAGTCTGGGCACGGATCTGGGATGCGGCGGCCCGTGCCATCGCAGTCCTTGCACGGGGCGGAAAAACCGAACGCACCGCGGTTTTCCGAGGTGTACCCGGAGCCATTGCAGGTACCACATGTTGAGGTCTTGCCGGAGGAAGAACCCGAGCCGTGGCACGTGGTGCACGGCGCGTTACCGCTTAAGGCCAGCGGGATGGTGGTCCCCTTGGCGGCCTCGCGGAAATCGAGGGTTATTTCCGTTTCGACGTCGGCCCCCCGCGACGGTTTAGCTGAGTGGCCAGCACTACCGCTGCGGTTGAAAACGCTACCGAAGATATCCCCAAAACCGCCGCCTTGAGACGATCCTCCAGTGGCTCCTCCGAAGAGGTCCGAGAGGTCGAAGTCTTGCGCACCTTGTCCACCCATGTTCGTGGATCGAAACCCGCCGGGAAAGCCGGCGCCTCCGTTCCGTCCGAAGCCACCGCCGTTGCGCAGCATGGCCTTGAACTGGTCGTATTCCTTGCGTTCGGAGGCATCGGAAAGCACATCGTATGCTTCCGCAACCCGCTTGAACCGGTCCGCTGCCGCGGGGTCATCGGGGTGGGTATCGGGGTGGTTTTCGCGGGCAAGCTTGCGGTACGCGCGCTTGATCTCGCTTTGGTCTGCGGACGAGGAGACCCCCAGATCCGCATAATAATCTTTGTCTGCCCATTCGGGTTTAGCGCTCACTGGGCATCTCCTCCTTTCAAGAAGAATCGGTTGTAGTTAGTAAAAAGGGCGCCAGGGGAAGTTGAACCAGTCAGTTCCCAAGGCGCCCATTTCCCGGATTAATCGGCTTGTTCGGTGCCTTCCGAACTGCCGGAATCCTCACCGGGGTCCGCGATGATAACCAGCGCGTTGCGCACCAGCCTCTCACCTACGCGGTAGCCCTGGCGCAGCACGGTGCCAAGCACCTGCTCATCGCCGGAGGACAAATCTTGCACGGCCTCATGCATCTCTGGGTCGAAGGGTTCCCCCTCTTCACCAAAGGCGGTGAGGTTGTGCTGCTCTAGGCCCTTGCGGAGCTTATCCGCAACCGCCTTGAGCGGGCCCTCCAGGTCACCGTGCTGCTTGGCCAAATCGAGGTCATCAAGAACCGGCAGCAAATCACTAATGACCTTTGCCTTCGCGGTCTCGATAACGGATTGGCGGTCACGCTCGGTGCGGCGGCGGTAGTTGGTGTATTCCGCATTCAGACGCTGGAGGTCTTCCGTGCGTTCTGCCAACTGCGCCTCCACATCGTTGGTGGCAGCACCGGTGGAGGTGGGCTCATCGCCCTCCGCCTCGGCTTCGACCTCATCGGCGTTGACATCAGCCAGCGCGTCTTCGAGGTCAGCATCAAGGGTGGGATCCAACTTGGCTTCTTCGGAGGCATCAGCCTGCGCGTCGTTGGCAGCCTGTGCTTCCTCGGCCTTTTCGGCGGCAGCCTCAGCGCGGTCAGCCGAGGTAGCCTCCGGATCCGTGTTTTCCGGGTCGCCTGGGTTTTGCGGCATTCCGCTGTCCTGAGTCATTACTTGTCGCCATCCTTGTTGTCGTCGGAGTTCTGCTCGTCTTCGTCCACAACTTCAGCGTCGACCACGTTGGGGTCGCCCTGTGCAGCGCCGGCGTCAGCAGCACCCTCAGCGCCGCCCTCTGCAGCCTGTGCCTCGTAGATCTGCTTGCCCATCTCCTGGGATTCGGTGGACAGCTTCTCTACTGCGGACTTGATGGCATCGAGGTCATCGCCCTTCAGCGCCTCGTCCACGGCGTCAGCAGCCTCGGCGACCTTGGTCTTGGTGTCCTCAGAGACCTTGTCCTCGTTGTCCTCCAAGAACTTGCGGGTCTGGTAGGAGGTGGACTCTGCGTTATTGCGCAGTTCCTGCTCCTCGCGACGCTTCTTGTCTTCCTCAGCGTGCTGCTCGGCATCCTTGACCATGCGGTCGATCTCTTCCTGGGAAAGGCCAGAGCCTTCCTGGATCTTGATGGTGTTTTCCTTGCCGGTGCCCTTGTCCTTGGCGGTCACGTGGACGATGCCGTTGGCGTCGATGTCGAAGGTGACCTCAATCTGGGGCACACCGCGAGGTGCCGGTGCGATGCCGCCGAGTTCGAAGGAACCAAGCAGCTTATTGGCGGTAGCCATCTCGCGCTCACCCTGGAAGACCTGGATCTGCACGGAAGGCTGGTTGTCTTCTGCGGTGGTGAAGGTCTCGGACTTCTTGGTCGGGATGGTGGTGTTGCGCTCGATGAGCTTGGTCATCACGCCGCCCTTGGTTTCAATGCCGAGGGAGAGCGGGGTCACATCGAGAAGCAGCACGTCCTTAACCTCACCGCGCAGCACACCTGCCTGGAGGGCAGCACCCACTGCAACGACCTCGTCCGGGTTAACGCCCTTGTTCGGGTCCTTGCTGGTCAGCTCCTTGACCAGGTCAGATACGGCCGGCATACGGGTGGAACCACCGACCAGCACAACGTGGTCGATATCGCCAACGGAAAGGTCAGCATCCTTGATGACCTGGTTGAACGGAGCCTTGGTGCGGTCCAGCAGATCCTGGGTGATCTTCTGGAACTCGGTGCGGGTCAGGGTCTCGTCCAAGAACAGTGGGTTCTTGTCGGAGTCAACGGTGATGTAAGGCAGGTTGATGTTGGCCTGCTGGGAGGAGGACAGCTCAATCTTGGCCTTCTCTGCAGCCTCGCGCAGACGCTGCACGGCGCGCTTGTCCTTGGTCAGGTCAACGCCCTGGGAGCTCTTGAAGCGGTCAACCAACCAGTCAACGATGCGCTGATCCCAGTCATCGCCGCCCAAGGTGTTGTCACCTGCGGTAGCCATAACCTCAACGACGCCATCGCCGATTTCCAGCAAGGACACGTCGAAGGTGCCGCCGCCCAAGTCGAAGACCAGGATGGTCTGCTCTTGCTCGCCCTTTTCCAGGCCGTATGCAAGTGCGGCCGCGGTGGGCTCGTTGACGATGCGCAGGACGTTCAGGCCGGCAATCTGGCCAGCTTCCTTGGTGGCCTGACGCTGTGCGTCCTCGAAGTATGCAGGGACGGTAATAACGGCGTCTGTAACATCCTCGCCCAAGTAGGACTCTGCATCGCGCTTCAGCTTCATCAGCGTGCGAGCGGAAATCTCCTGGGAGGTGTAGTCCTTGTCATCAATGTTGACGGTCCAGTCAGTACCAATGTGGCGCTTGACGGAGCGGATGGTGCGGTCCACGTTGGTCACGGCCTGGTTCTTGGCGGACTGACCAACCAAGATTTCGCCGTTCTTAGCAAACGCTACAACGGAAGGCGTGGTGCGGGAGCCTTCGGAGTTAGCGATAACGGTGGACTCGCCACCTTCCAGTACGGAAACGACGGAGTTCGTCGTACCCAGGTCAATACCTACTGCGCGTCCCATGGTTCATTCTCCTTTTTATCGAGTGCAGTTAATAAAGTTGATTGTCGGTGACTCAACTTCTCGTTGCGTCCGTGCGCTACTCTAACAGAAGTTGCGAACTCGTTCATAAATTCTTGAGCCCGTGTCACTCAATCTTCATAACCTCCCACACTCAAATCTTATTCCCACCGACTCAACTCTCCTTAAAAACTATCCCCCTTTTCCCAGTTCTTAGCCTCAAACCCGTGTCCCTCTTCTACATCAAGCTGGAGCGACCCACCTTTTGAAAAACAAACTCTGCCACGCCCAAAAGCTACCCAAAGGGTCGTAAAAAGGTGGCCAAAAGTTACCTCACAAAGGATCCAAAAGAGGCTTGGCAGGCGTATTTAACTCGCACATACTGGAAACCACAGCAGCCACTGATGTGGTTGCTACCCAGAGAGAGATTGATTTGTAGTTTCACTCCGCCAACTCGAAAGGAAACACCGATGCTCGGTACCCTCGTAAACCTCAGCTCCGCCCTCGACTTCGAGGCAATCTTCAAGGCCATCAAGGGCATTGCTGAACTGTCCTCCGAGTCCAACTCCGACTCCGCAGGCCTGTCCTCCGTATTCGAGGGCCTGTCCTCCAAGGACAACGCTGACGCTGCTACCGAAGCCGCAGCTAACGCTTAAGTAAACCTTCGCGTTTACACTCCTTCATGAAGACCGACTAAACCCCGCACTTTTCCATGCAGGTTTTAAACCTCGCACCGGAAGGTGCGGGGTTTAGTTGTTTTCATTTGCTGGTTTCACGCTTCCAGGCCTTAAGCTAGGTGCGAGACGCCACAAGCCCTTTCATAACTATTCAGTCTGAGCACCAAAGAAGCGCATTCCACCGTGACTTTCACCCCACCACCTCCATTTCGCCACCGCCTTCGCGCGGCGATGCCCCTACAGCGCACCGCAGCGCTGATCGCCATCATTTGCTTGGCCCTTACCCTTTTCGCCGCATTCCTCACCCCAACTAAACACCAACTTTCAGCGGCAATTGTCGGGTTAATTTTGACGGCCATCACTACATCTGCCTATCGGTACCCGAAGACAATGGCAGTGGGTTTTCTGGCAATTTGGATTATTGCCATCCTTACCGTGGGAATCCCCTACGCCAGTTCCGTTTTCTTAGCCCCAGTATTCCTTGCCGTATTCGCTTTCCGCAGCACCAAATGGCAGTCGATTCTTCTTTGCGTAGTGTTTTGGCTGGTAGGGCTGGTAGATCCTAGTACGTTGCGGCTAGTCCTCAATCCAACACCGGCACTGGTCTGGGGAATTTTCTTGGTCATTAGCACCTTCATCGGTAGCTCACTTGCCCATTCCGCACGGCGCTATAAAACCGCCATGGTGGAGTGGAATAACGATGTCAAGCGCCGACAGTCCGACCTAGCTGAAACCCTGCATAACTCGGCAATTTCCAACCTTACCGTCAATACCATGCAGCTAGAAGCGCTCAGCTTGGAATACGCCAGCACACCGGAGCTCAGCCGCCGCCTCGATGAATTAAGCGATGCAATGCGCTCGTCGATGTCTGAAATACGCGCTTTAACTAAAGTCTTGCGTTCCAATATTGACGGCATCAACGACGAATTCAGTTTTAAACAAGCCGCACGCCCTACAAGCCTTGCACAGGTACTGGCCTGGGAAGAAGGACAGCTATCAAAGCTCAACCGCACTCCAATTATCAACGTAAGCGGAGAAGATTTTTGCCCCCAGTTTTCCCCTTCTGTTCTTGACTCGGTCGTAGCCATCACCAGGGAGGCTTGCCTCAACGCCGTCAAGTACTCGCCGCCTGGGGCGGAAATTACCGTATCGGCGCAACCGCATTTGGGATGGACGATCCTTACTATCTGCAACCCTATTGCCAAGCCAACGAGCACCACACCGGAGACCTCCTCCGGCATAGGCATTAATTCGATGACGCGCCTCGCAGCAACTATCGATGCCCGGTTTGAAGCAGGTCAGGTCGACGATCACTGGGAGCTCACGCTGGCACTGCCCCCGTCTGCGCATGAACAACGTTAGTTTGTTCACCTTCGCTGGCAGCGCCACCATCCCTTTACTACACTTACGTATGTTTCTTATAAATCCGGTTTTTATATAAAAGGAGTCGTGCCATGCAGGCTGCTCTCGCTAGCTTTCTCACGCCCCTCATGCTGTCCGCCTCTCTCTTCGGCGCAGACCTCACCCCAGGCGATCTCCCACAAAATAACAAGTACGAGTCTTCGGCAGAGCTCGTCTTTGGCTGCCCAGCCCCATGGTGCTTCAAGTAAAGACTTCGCTGCTCTTAGTCGATGATGATCCACTGGTCATCGAGGCACTCGGCCACTATTTCGCTGCGGCCGAAGATATGGAAATCATCGCTGTCGCAGAAAATGGGAAAGCCGCATTACAGCAGCTAGAACAGCACGATGTCGATGCCGTCATCGCGGATATTCATATGCCGGAGATGGACGGCACAGCGCTGCTGCGCGAGCTAAATGAGCTGCCTAATCCGCCGGTATTCATTGCTATGACCGCAATGGATAATGACGACACCCTAAGGGAAGTCCTATCCAATAAGGCGGCAGCCTATATCCTCAAAAGCTCGAAGCCAGCCTACATCTTGGACACGGTACGCGAGGCCGTCCGCGGTGGCACGGTCGTAGCTCCCCAACCATTAACGCGCTTATTCCAACAAATGCCCGAGTGGAGCGAAAACGATGCTCAATCCCCGTCTGCGGTTTCCACCCCTGAGCACCATATTTCGCCTGCTCAAGCGCAGATTCTCGATTTAGTGTGCGAGGGAAAATCCAACGAAGAGATCGCAAAAAGCACGCACTATGCCCCGGGAACGGTAAAGAAATACGTTTCTAGCCTGTTAACGGAATTTCACGCCAAGTCTCGTCTTGAACTAGCGGTCAAAGCACTAAAAGCGGGGTACGGCAAATAGCTGCATAGGCGCGAATGGCGCCTGCCCCCAATCGTGGCCCCACCCCCTCAAAACCCCACATGCTGGGGTTTTATTTTTTACCTTTTTACCCCCACGGACGATTTCCCTAACGAGACTAGCATCACTATATCGACAACCCTATAATTGACTTCACAGACAACTACATAGCATTTCCCGCGCATCAATCGGCCGCATTCGGCCGGTGATGCCCATGCTAGGACCGGAATAGGAAACCACTACTGGGCTTTCTTTCCTGCCCCTAGCTCCACATCGCCACAGTGTAGAAAGCAGGTGAGTGTTGAACACCAACTTGGCACGCGTCCGCCGCCATAGCGACAGGCCCCCGGTCCCCACTACCGGTAGCACTATGGCTTGTTGATTCGCTTGGCTTGAACCACCGAGCAGCGGCGCGCGCATCCCGCGTGTTCCACTCATTGCCAAGTATGCGGAGTCCTAATCGCTCGCATGCTTTCCAATTTCCATAGACTTACCAGCCACTTTCTGCCCCCGGCGCTAAGAGTCACAGAACAAAGGCCACACCGCGGTGTGGGTTGGCCACCAACCTGGAAGTACACGTTTCGAAAAAGAGGTTGAATTTCACATGACTTCTCCCGCATACACCCGCACGCCACTATCTGATGATGTTGAGGCCGTACTGCCCGCCGCCATTAAGCGGGCGCAAGGCTGGCTCGATTCCACCGCAGATGAAAAGGACAAGGCCACCGAGCAGCTCGCGGAGCTGTTGCGCGATGACAATGGCGTGAAGTTCACCATGGACTTCGTTGACCGCGTCATGCGCCCAGAGGATAACAAGGTCGCGGCCAAGGCACTGAAGGATATTTCTTCCCAGTACGATCCTTCCTTCTTGGGCAGCATCAATGGCGCGCTCGTCGGTGCCGGCGGTTTCTTCGGCCCGATCCTGCCTAACCTAGTCATGCCGGTAGCGCGCCTGTACATGCGCAAGATGGTTGGCCACCTGGTGCTGGACGCGGAATCGGATGCGCTCAATGACACCCTGGAAAAGGCCGCTGCTTCCGGCGAGCAGTTAAATCTCAACCTTTTGGGTGAGGCCGTGCTCGGTGAAGAGGAAGCAAAGTCCCGCGCGCGCCGCACGCTGGACCTCATCAAGAACCCGCGCGTGACCTACGTATCCGTCAAGGCGTCCTCGATGGTGGCGCAGCTGAATAACTGGGACATCGGCAGTTCCGTGGAGCGCCTGAAGGACCGCCTGCGCCCGCTCTACCAGGAAGCCGCACGCCGCAACCCACAGGTCTTTATCAACATGGACATGGAGGAATACCACGACCTCCACCTGACGCTGCGCCTGTTCAAGAGCCTGATGAGCGAGCCGGAATTCAAGAATCTGGAATCCGGAATCGTGTTGCAGGCTTACCTGCCCGATACCTTCGATGCCCTCCAAGACATCGCGGAATTTGCCAAGCAGCGCGTGGCAGAGGGCGGCGCCAAGGTCAAGGTGCGCATTGTAAAGGGT
This sequence comes from Corynebacterium sp. KPL2895, assembly GCF_040225815.1. Classification (NCBI taxonomy): domain Bacteria; kingdom Bacillati; phylum Actinomycetota; class Actinomycetes; order Mycobacteriales; family Corynebacteriaceae; genus Corynebacterium; species Corynebacterium sp. KPL2895. The sequence continues at coordinate 31,486 of NZ_JBEHFY010000015.1, read as the reverse complement.
GCCAACCTGTCCATGGAAACCGCTGAAAGTGAAGTCCACGACTGGCCGCTGGCTACCTACACCAATAAGCTAGACGTAGACGCTAACTACTACCGTCTGCTGGATTACATCCTGCAGGAGGAATTCGCAGACTGCATCCGCATCGGTGTGGCCAGCCACAACCTGTACACCATCGCCATGGCCTACGAGCTGGGTGTAAAGCGCGGCGTGCTGCACATGCTGGATTCTGAGATGCTGCAGGGCATGTCCCCGGCGCAGCAGGCAGCGGTGCGCAAGGTTTACGAAGGCCGCCAGATTCTCTACACCCCGGTGGTGCACGCGGATGACTTTGACGTCGCCGTGTCCTACCTGGTGCGCCGCCTGGAGGAAAACTCCGCGCCGCAGAACTTCCTCTACGCCCTCTTCGCCCCGGGCGAGGAGCCGCTGGCAAGCCAGGAAGAGACCTTCCGCAAGGCCGTTGCCAAGCGCTGGGATACCTTCGCAGGATCGCGCCGCACCCAGAACCGCCTCGAGGATTCCGGGCGTCAGGCACCGGATTCAGGTCGCTTCAGGAACGAACCTGATACGGACCCGGCAATTACCCCGAACCGCACTTGGGCCAAGCGTGCGCTTGCAAATGACCCTGGTGAGCACGGCGTCCAAGAGGTCACCGACCCGTCTGCTGTTGAAAGCTACGTCGCCCGCGCCAAGGAGCTGGGCACCGAATGGGGCAAGCGCCCCGCCGCAGAACGCGCCGCAGCCCTGGACGCCGTCGCGGACCAGCTGGCCGCCAAGCGCGGAGACTTCATCTCCGTAGCCGCTTATGAGGCAAATAAGACAGTCACCCAGACTGACCCTGAGATCTCGGAAGCCATTGACTTCTGCACCTACTACGGACAATCGGCTCGCTTCTTGGAAGAGGCACACTCCGAGTTCCACCCGCACACCGTCACCGTGGTGACCCCGCCGTGGAACTTCCCCATCGCCATTCCTACCGGCGGCATTGCAGCTTCCTTGGCGGCGGGCTCGGCGGTCATCGTCAAGCCTGCTCCCCAGGTGGTCCACTGCGGCAAGATGGTGGTTGAGGCCTTCCGCACCGCTTTGGAGGCAGAAGGCCTGGACCCGGATCTGGTGCAGCTGGTGCTTACTGATGAAGGCGATGCCGGCAAGGCCCTGCTTTCCCACGATGACGTGGACAACATCATCTTGACCGGTGCATCCGATACCGGTGCGCTCTTCCGCTCCTGGAAGCCCAAGATGAACCTGATGGCAGAGACCTCCGGTAAGAACGCGCTGGTCATCACCCCGGCCGCCGACCCGGACCTAGCCATCCAGGACCTGTACAACTCCGCCTTCGGCCACTCCGGCCAGAAGTGTTCGGCCGCTTCGCTGGTGATTTTCGTCGGCGCTGCGGGCAAGTCCAAGCGCCTGCGCGAGCAGCTGCTGGATTCCGTCAAGACCCTGAAGCCTGGCCCGGGCTATGACATCACCACCACGATGAACGGCCTGGCTGAAAAGCCGAGCGAGAAGCTGCTGCGCGGCCTGACCCAGCTGGAGCCGGGCGAGAAGTGGCTGCTGAAGCCGGAGAAGCTCAACGAAGAGGGCACCCTGTGGTCCCCGGGTATTCGCGATAATGTCCAGCCGGGTTCTTGGTACCACAAGAATGAGTGCTTCGGCCCCATCCTCGGCATCATGTACGCCGATACCTTGGAAGAGGCCATCGCTTGGCAAAACAGCACCGGCTATGGCCTGACCGGCGGCATCCACTCTCTGGATGACAAGGAAATCGAGTACTGGATCGACAACGTTGAGGTGGGCAACGCCTACGTCAACCGCGGCATTACCGGCGCGATTGTCCAGCGCCAGTCCTTCGGTGGCTGGAAGAAGTCCGTCATGGGACCGGGTGCGAAGGCCGGCGGCCCTAACTACGTAGCCCAGATGGGCACCTGGACCGATGGCGAACTCAAGCCGCGCGACGTGGATATCGCCCCAGCCAGCGTGAAGATTCTGCAGCGCCTGCGCGATGAGCTTTCTGATGAGCTCAGCCAGGACGATCTGGAATGGCTCTGGCGCGCCGCCGAGCTGGACCGGATTGCGTGGCTCGAAGAATTCGGCCGCACCCACGACCGCACCGCGCTGGTTTCTGAGGCCAACCGCTTCCGCTACCGCCCGCTGCTAACCAAGCTGCGCATCCGCGTGGGCGAGGACTACAAGCTGCGCGATGTCGCCCGCCAGGTACTGGCTTCCGGGATTACCGGCACCGAGACGGAAATCTCCGCCGCCCCAGAGGTTGCCGCCCAGCTGCAGGAGCTCGGCTTCGACGTGAAGTCCATTTCTGATGGTTCCTTCGCTGCCGCCGTGGCCAATGACGAGTCCTCCCGCGTGCGTGCCCTCGGCACCGTACCGGATTCCGTCTACGAGGCAGCGGTGCGCTCCAACTCCGTGGTACTGGACCAGCCCGTGCTTGCCGATGGCCGCCGTGAGCTCATGCCTTACCTCCTCGAGCAAGCAGTCTCCGTGACCATGCACCGCTTCGGCATCATCCGCAACGTGGGCAACCTGCGCGACTAATACGCCGATTGCTGCCCGTCGCGGCAGATTGAGTAAGCGCCCCACCTTCTCCCGCTTTCTTGCTGGGAGTTGGGTGGGGCGCTATCTTTTTCTCTGCTTTTCCTGCGCTATCCCTAGGTGGTTTCCTGTGGCATAGTAGATGAATGACTACGCCAGATAACCACTCCCCTAACGGCACCGGGCAACACTCGGGCCAGAACTCGGCGCAGCGCCCGCAGTACCCGTCGGCGCTCGAGCAAAACTCCGTCAACCGCAAGACTGACGCGAAGAACCCCTATATCGCACCGCTAGTTTCCCCCGATGATTCCCAGTTGGGCGCGGAGGTAGCCACCGCCGATCCCGCCGATCGCGATAATAAGTCCGCCGTGCTGGCCAAGGACTTCCGCAGCATGGCCAAGATTTCGGTGTGCTTCATCCTCATCGCGGCAGGATTGGGCTTGGCGGGGTTCCTGCTGCGCTTTATTTGGGTGGGCCTGCTGCCGGTTATCCTCGCCATCTTGGTCTCGACAGTGCTTTATCCAGTTAGCGCTTGGCTGCGTTCTAAGGGCTTTCCCCGCACACTGGCAGCGGTCACGACACTTTTAGGCTTGGTGGTTATTTTCGGCGGCATCTTTGCTGCCATGGCGCCCATGGTCACCGCACAGTCCAAGGTGCTTATTAATGAGGCCGAAGCCGGCATCATGCAGCTAACCAAGATGGTCAATGATTCCCCACTGGATATTCAGGTGGACCAACTGCAATCGGTCTTTCAAGACATCGTGAGCTTTGCCAAGGGCCAGGCCTCCACCATCGCCACCGGCGTGCTTTCTGGTTTCTCCATGGCCAGCTCCATTGCGGTAGCCACCGTTATCATGCTCTTTATCACCTTCTTCATCATTAAAGACGGCGATAGGTTCCTGCCCTGGCTGCGCAAATACACCGGTAATTCCGCTGCCTGGCACATCACGGAACTTACCTCCCGCGTGTGGAAGACGCTGTCTGGCTTCATTCAGGCCCAAGCCCTAGTCGCGCTTGTCGATGCCGTCTTCATCGGCCTCGGCCTCTGGGGCCTCCAAGTCCCACTGGCACTGGTCATCGCCGTCATCACTTTCTTCGCCGGCTTTATCCCCATCATCGGTGCGGTCACCGCCGGCGCCTTGGCTGTCATCATCGCCTTGGTATCCAACGGCCTGACCAATGCGCTGCTCGCGCTGGCGCTAATCATCATTGTCCAGCAGGTAGAAAGCAACGTCCTCCAGCCCATCCTGCAGTCCAAGGCCATGGGCCTGCACGCGGCCATCGTCTTGCTCTCCATCACCGTGGGCTCCACCCTGGCCGGCGTCGTTGGCGCTTTCCTCGCCGTGCCAGTCGCCGCGACCATCGCCGTTGTCCTGCGCTACCATGCAGAAATGGCCGCCCTGCGCGCCGGCGAGGTTTCCCCCGATGACATCGAAATCGTCACCGGATCCAAGTCAGTATCCGAAGACGACGAAGCTGAGGATGCGGACAATACAGACCCCGAGGCCGAGCGCACCGGCGAAGAAGGCGACGGCGAGATCCCCCTCGAAGAGTCTCCTCGCAAAAAGGTAAAGCAGCTTTTCGCGGCCATGAGCCCGCTAACTTAAAACCGCCCTTCCTCCGCCGTGCGAGACGGCGAGGAAGGCAATGGAGGCATCGGCTAGCGCAAGAAGCCTAAATCGGCCGCGGCAGCGGCCAACTGGCGGGCGCTGCGGTCCAAGACGCCAGCCCAGGTGCCCATCGATTCCTCATTAGCGGAATCAGAAACCTGCTTCAGCAGCGTGCAAGGCACACCAAAGCGCTGGCAGGTAGCGGCAATAGAATAGCCCTCCATATCGCATAGCTGGGCTTTTTTCACCAGCTCATTGCGCAATGCGGTAGTAGAGACAAACATGTCACCGGTGGCCAATCCGCGTGCCGGGAGCTCGCCGGAGGTCTCCAGCTCGATGAATTCTGGCAGAAGGTAACGGCTGATATCGGTCAGCACTTCTAGCTTGAAATCGTGCTTGGTTGCTTTATTGATCTCGAAGACGCCATCCATGCCATCGACAAGCGCGCCCGCCGTTCCGATATTGACCACGCGCTCAGGCAAAGCATCGTTTGCGCGAGCCTCTGCCAATACTTCGGTCAGGCAAATCGCGGCTGGAACCGTGCCGATACCGGTAATGAGCAGCGCTTCACCGTCTGGAATGTGCGCAGCTTCGGCGTCCACGGCCGCCACGAATAATGTTCGTCCAGATAAATTTTCCATGCCTGCGACAATACCTGCACCCCACGTGGTCGCTGGACTCGCCGGCACAGATGCTTGTCCTTCTGCACCGCTGGCATCACTGTTTTCGGCGGCACCCGAGTTACAGAATTCCAGCGACAAGCCCCAATGTCCCAGCTATGGTTTAAGGACAGCCCTTTCCCATATCCCCACTATTTTCTGCTGCGCTTTAGTCTAAGGAATCTCTCGTGAGTAAGTACAACCCTTCGCAGGAACCAGAATCATCCCCCGCCGCACAAGCAAGCTCGTCGCCAGACGCTGGGCCGCGCGCAGAGGCCCAAGAAGGCACCGAAAAAAGTAAAGGCAAGCGGGTCGCGATGATCACCATCACCATCATCGCTGTTATTGCCTTGGTGGCGGGAGTGACCTTTTCCTTTAATAGACCGGCCAGCTCTAGCGATGAAACCGCGGAGCCCGCATTTTCTGATTTACAACAATATTCCGCTAAGAATGCACCCGGTTCAGAGGAAACTGAATCCACCGCCACCGCGGACGGATCTACGCCTCAAAAGCAGGAAGAGCCTGCTTCTACGGAAGAAAAATGCGGCACTTACTACGGGGAAGCGATTAGCCAGCTCCATCGGCCCATCCAATTATATTGCGATGACAGCTGGCTGTATGTAGCCGAGTCTGGCACCTCGCATTTCTCGCTCTTCCAGTGGAGCGGCAACGGCTGGGATGGGCTGCGGCCGGATGGCATGATCCATCCAGCGGAAATTTCCTGCTATACCCGCGGCAACTTGGAGAAAGAAAATGTGCCAGAAGATCTAATTGAGGAAATTGAGCCATGCTAGTAACAATCCGCCTAGTTACTAGGAGACACCCACCGTGACGAAACCCAACTTTTTAATTGGCCATAAAGCAATGAAAGTCGCGCTACAAATTCGACCAAGATGAACTCATGCAAAGGAGCTCCCTCGTTGACTACTAATAATTCTTTGGGTCAGCCGGATCCCTCTCAGCACCAACCGTGGAATTCCTCTTCCCCTACCGGAGATTCCACAGGCAATACTGGGAAAAGTGGCAAGGCCACACGCTTGGCGATGATCGTCCTCGCAATCATTGCCATCATCGCAATCACCGCCGGTGTCACGTGGGCGCTCACGAATAGCAGCGATTCTGCTGATTCCACTGACGCCGATGCCTTTGTCCCCGTCACCACGTCTCAAGAGGAAAACAAAGATGAGGACGCAGCCGCAGAGAAACCTGAACCTGCGACGAAGACGACAACGGAGACCCAGATCCGCTCAGGCCAATCCACTGGGAATGATCAATGCGATGGCCGCTACATCATGATCGTCGAGTCTGCCATCATTCCCGTGGGCGAGGTTCCGTCAGCAGAGACGCAACGCGTGCAAAACAAATACCCGGGTTCCAAGATTCTTTCCGGCAATGCCTGTAGTTCTCTCCGCGGCCAAGTCGACGGAGGCACAGCATATGCGATCTACTTCGACGCCGGCCACAGCGTGGACAAAGTCTGCGAACTCAAGGCTGCGTACGGCGGCAACGCCCGATCCCTAAATAACAACGCAGACTTCAGCGATCCCTGTTAAGAGGGGGCTTCTGCCTTTCAGCGCTGGCTCTCATGAAGTGCGCACCACAAATGTCTACAGCTACCGCGTGCTTCTCGGTTGCTGTAGACGTTTGTGCGCTTGGTGCACGAGCCTTAGCGCAAGCGGTGGCCTACGAAGCCGGCGGCCAGGGTATTGCCGGAGGATTGATCAATGAGCAGGAAATTTCCCACGGCGCCGCGGGCGGCGTAATCCTCCACGGGCAGTTCGGCCTGGGTCTGGATGGTGATATGGGCGATATCGTTCATAACAACGGCCTCAGGATCATCAACGTCAGATACGCCATCGAGATCCAAGGTGTGGGAAAGAGCAGCAATGCGGGCCTTGACCAGGGAGGAACCATAGCGCAGCTTGAGCATCTGACCAGGTTTTAGGTCTTTTTCGGTAAGGCCTACCACCGTGGCATCGAATTCCCGGGTGGCCGGGGGACGCTGGGCGCCGGCGAGGAGATCGCCGCGGGTGAGATCGACGTCATCGGCAAGCAGTAGCGTCACCGAATCACCGGCAGCGGCCGAGGAAGCTGGCCCGTCGGCGGTATCGATCTGGGTGACGGTGCTGGTGCGGCCTTCGGGCAGGTGTACCGTTTCGCCCACGGAGATGGCCCCGGCCTTCACGCGGCCGGCGTAGCCACGGTAATCGGTGGCGTGCTCGCGGATTACGTACTGGATGGGAAAGCGAAAGTCCAGCTCATCGGCGCGTCCGGTGGCGACGGGGATGGTCTCGAGCACCTCAAGGACGGTGGGGCCGGTGTACCAATCCATGGTTGTAGAGCGCTCGACCACGTTATCGCCCTTGAGCGCGGAAATGGGCACGACGGTGGTATCGGTAATGTCTAGGCGCTGGGCAATCTTATGGAATTCGGCCTCGATATCGCGGAAGACCTGCTCGTCATAGTCCACGAGGTCGATCTTATTGACGGCTAGGACGACGTGGCGCACGCCCAGGAGCGCGGCCACGTTGAGGTGGCGGCGGGTTTGTTCGACGACGCCGTGGCGGGCATCGATAAGCAGCACCACCACCTGCGAGGTGGACATGCCGGTGACCGTATTGCGGGTATACTGCACGTGGCCTGGGGTATCGGCGAGGATGAAGGTGCGCTTATCGGTGGCAAAGTAGCGGTAGGCCACGTCGATGGTAATACCTTGCTCGCGCTCGGCGCGCAGGCCATCAACAAGCAGGGAAAGATCCATGCCATCGAAACCGCGATCGGAGGAGGAACGCTCCATGGACTCGACTTGGTCCGCGAGCACGGACTTGGTGTCATAGAGCAGCCGGCCGACGAAGGTGGATTTGCCGTCATCAACGGAGCCGGCGGTGCATAAGCGCAGGGTATCACGCTGTTTGAGGGTGCCGACATTTGGCGCGAGGGTAGTCGTCATCAGAAGTAGCCTTCCTTCTTGCGGTCTTCCATGGCGGATTCGGAAAGTTTGTCATCGGCGCGGGTGGCACCGCGCTCAGACAGGGTGGAAATGGAGATTTCCGCGAGCACCTCATCGGGGCTGGAGGCGGTGGAGTCGACGGCACCGGTGCAGGACATATCACCGACGGTGCGGTAGCGCACGGTGCGGGTCTCTAGCTGCTCATCGTCTTTCGGCCCGCCCCATTCACCTGGCGAAAGCCACATGCCGCCGCGGTTGAAGACCTCGCGCTGGTGCGAATAATAAATGGGCGGCAGCTCGAGCCCGCGCGCGCCGATGTATTCCCAAATATCGGATTCGGTCCAGTTGGAGATGGGAAAGACGCGCACGTTTTCGCCGGCCATCTTGCCGCCGTTGTACAGATCCCACAGCTCGGGACGCTGGCGGCGAGGGTCCCACCCGCCGAAGGAATCGCGGATGGAAAAGATGCGTTCCTTGGCGCGGGCGCGCTCCTCATCGCGGCGGGCCCCGCCCAGCACGGCGTCGTACTCGCGCTTGGCGATGGTCTCTACCAGCGGCACCGACTGCAGCGGGTTGCGCGTTCCATCGGGCCGTTCCTGCAGCTCGCCACTATCGATCCAGTCTTGGACGTGGGCGACGTGGAGGCGGGCGCCGGATTCCGCAACCAGGTCATCGCGGAATTTGATGACCTCGGGGAAGTTATGGCCGGTATCCACGTGGAGCAATTCAAAAGGCACCGTGGCCGGGGCGAAGGCGCGGCGGGCCAGCTCGAAGACGACAACGGAGTCCTTGCCGCCGGAAAAGAGGAGGCCTACCTTATCGAATTGCCCGGCCACCTCGCGCAGGATGTGGATGGATTCATTTTCTAGGTCTTGTAAGTGTGGGGAAAGTGTGCTCATTATTCGTGTAACCCGCATTCTGTCTTGCCATCTCCAAATACTCGCCCGGAGCGGGCGTCCTCACCGTCGCCGACCGGGAAGGTCAACGGCGCATCGCCGATGGACCGGTATCCCTGCAGGGTCAGCGGGTGGATGATGAGGTCATTATCTGCGATGTACTGATCGGTATCGTCCAAGTTCCAAGTGATAATCGGCGAAATCTTTAACCGCCCAGTGCGGTCCAGGCTGAGCGCCGGGGCGTGGGCGCGGTGCTCGGAATCGGCCCGGCGCAGGCCCGTGACCCATCCGGCATAAGGGTCCATGGCCATATTCAGTGGCTCCACCTTGCGCATGCGGTTATACGCGGCAGTATCGCGCGCGTACAGGCGCGGGCCGTACACCTCATCTTGCTCTTCGGGGCTCAGCAGCGGCAGTACGCGAACAAGGGGGAGATCCGGGTAGCGCTTATCCACCTCTTCGGCCACTTGGAGGGTTTCTGGAAAGTGCCATCCGGTATCAATGAAGAGGAGATCCGCTGCGAGCCCGGCGCGGTGGGAGAGCTCTGCCAACACGGTATTTTCCATGGACATGGTGACCGCAAGCCGGCCAGGGGCGTGCTCGGCGGCCCACTCGGTGATGTTTTCTGCGGATTCGTAGGCGAGCTTATCCGCCCATTTGTCCACTAGCTGTTCATTGCGCGCGGCCACCTCGGTGGAAAGAGGCGCGGTATCGCGCGTGCCTTCGGGCGAGATGTGGGGATCGCGGAAGGGCTTTCCGCCATCCAGCAGGTTCGTCGTTGGGTTCATGAGCTCACACACTAGGCAACCCTGGCACCTGACGCAGCACGTTTTTCCGGAAACGGCGCTGAGCTTGGCCAAAGGGAAGAATAAAATGTTTTATTTCTGAACCAAGCTGACTAGATTTTTAGACAATGTAGTCTATAGCGGGCCTACCGGATTTGCCCGAGGAGGAACTTTTATGCAGCGTGTTGCCATCATTGGAGAAGGCCCTGCCGCCTTATCCACCGCGGAAAGACTTCTGAGCGCCGGTATGTGCGTAGACCTCATCTCAGAAAAAACTGCACCGTTCGGTCTACTTCGCCGGTTCGCGGGGCTTGCCGGGGTGCTCGAGGAGGCTGTGCCGCACGAGTGCGCACCGGGTACTACTCCGCGGCTGCGCCTACTGGGAAACGTACGCGTGGGAGTAGACGGCGATATCAACCATAACGAGGTCCACCAGTTGGCCGCCCACGGTGACCGCGAGCTCATCGTCATGGAATTAAAAGCCCGCGGCATTCCCGTCACCACGTGGGAGGGACTCTGCACGCCAATCACGGATTTTGAGGACTGGACCAGCGTCATCGCTCAGGCACAGCTGGCACACGTCTTGGTCTAGATTCGGCCTTGCGGGCAGGTACCGAACGGGCAGGTACCAAAAATAAATATCGTTCGCCCCGCGTGCGCTAACCAGATATACTTGCGCGGCTAACCCCCCTATCAACCCCGAAAGAAGCGCAGGTTTATGGATCTAGTCCGAATCCTCTTCACCCGCTCGGCGCCTTATACGCTCTACGTCATAGCGGTACTTATCCTGCAGGCGCTGTCCACCGCAGCGACCCTGTATCTGCCCTCCTTGAACGCCAAGATCATTGATGAAGGCGTGTCCAAGGGCGATATCGACTATATCTGGCGCACCGGCGGAATCATGCTCATCGTAGCCTTTGTCCAGGTCATTACCGCCATCGGCGCGGTGTGGTTCGGCAGCCGCACCGCCATGGGCGTGGGCTGGGATTTGCGCAGCGAGGTCTTCCGCAAGGTCACCAGCTTCTCCGCAGAAGATATGAGCAAGTTCGGCACGCCCACGCTTATTACCCGCGGCACCAATGACGTGCAGCAGGTGCAGATGGTCTACATGATGATGCTGAACTTCATGGTCACAGCACCCATTATGTCCATAGGCGGCATCATCATGGCCATCCGCGAGGACGCCGGACTGTCCTGGTTGGTCTGGGTTTCTGTCGCGGTGTTGCTCGGCACCATCTCCGTCCTCATCGCGCGGCTTATGCCGCTTTTTCGTTCTATGCAGGACAAATTGGACACCATCAACGGCACCTTGCGCGAGCAAATCACCGGCATCCGCGTCGTGCGCGCCTTTGTGCGCGAGGCTTATGAAACTGAGCGTTTTACCAAGGCCAATAAGGACATTACCCAGCTTTCGCTGAAAATTGGCCAGCTTTTTGTCCTCATGTTCCCGATTATCACCGTCATCTTGAACGTGGCCACGGGCGCAGTGCTGTGGTTTGGTGGCCAGCGCGTGGATGCCGGGCTTGTCGATGTCGGCGGGCTCACCGCTTTCCTGCAGTACCTGCTGCAAATCCTCGCCGCGGTCATGATGGGCACGTTTATGGCGATGATGCTTCCGCGCGCCCTCGTGTGCGCCCGCCGCATCACCGGCGTCTTAAGCCACGAGCCGTCCATTACCCCGCCGAAAGATACCGTCACCCCGGCGACCAATTCCGGCACGGTGGAATTTCGCAATGTCAGCTTCTCCTATGCCGGGGCGGATGCCCCAGTGCTAGAGGATATTTCCTTTACCGCCACTCCCGGCACCACCACCGCGATCATCGGTTCTACCGGCGCGGGCAAGACTACGCTGCTTTCCCTCATCCCGCGCCTGTACGTCCCAAGCGAGGGCGAGGTGCTTATCGATGCCACCCCCACAACCTCCCTCTCCCGCCCGGACATCGTCAGCCGTGTTTCGCTCGTGCCGCAAAAGGCCTACCTCTTTAGTGGCACGGTGGCCTCCAATCTGCGGTTGGGCCGCCCCGAGGCCACCGATGATGAATTATGGGAGGCGCTTCGCGTGGCGCAGGCGGACTTCGTCGATGACTTGGACATGCCCATCGCGCAAGGCGGTACCAATGTATCGGGCGGGCAGCGCCAGCGCCTATCCATCGCCCGCATGCTCGTAGCCCAGCCGCGCATTTATCTCTTCGATGATTCTTTCTCCGCGCTGGATGTGGTTACGGATGCCAACGTGCGCGCCGCCATGCACAAGTCTTTTGCCGAGCGCGGCGAGGACGTCACCACCATCATCGTCGCCCAGCGCGTGGCCTCCATCCAGGATGCCGATCAGATTTTGGTCATCGATAAAGGACGGATTGTCGCCCGCGGCACCCACACTGAGTTACTGAAATCCTCGGGCGTGTACCAGGAAATCGTTGAATCCCAAGAAACCGCCGGAGTAGCTGGAGGAGAGCACTAATGGCCAAGGACACCACACACAACTCCTCCGCTGAGGACGCCGAGCTCCAGGAGCTTGAGGCTAAGGTCGCCGCCGATGAATGGTCCGGGTCCGCACCCCGCCAAGCCAAGAATTTCTGGCCTTCTGCCAAGCGCTTGTTGCTGCTTCTCATGCCCTATAAGCGCATGCTGGCGGTAGTGGCGGCGATGAACATAGTCTGCGTCTTCCTCGCGGTCTTCGCGCCCAAGGTCTTGGGCGATGCCATGGACGTCATCTTCTCCGGCGTTATCTCCCGCGAGCTGCCATCTGGTATCTCGGCGCAGCAAGCCATCGACGGCATGCGCGCCCAGGGCCAGGATCAGGTGGCCGATATGGCCTCCGGCATGGACTTCACTCCCGGCGAGGGCATCGACTTTACCCGCTTGGGCACGCTTATCATCGCGGTGATCGCGATGTACATCGTCTCTGCCGCCTTCGAGCTCTGGCAAGGGCTCATCTTAAACCGCCTGACCGTCGACACGGTCTACGAGCTGCGCCAGCGCGTGGAGGCCAAGGTGCACGCGCTGCCATTAAATTACTTCGACTCCCACCAGCGCGGCGATATCCTCTCGCGCACCACCAATGACATCGACAATGTGCAACAGGCCCTCCAACAGGCGCTTTCCCAGCTGTTTTATAATATCCTGATGATCCTGGGCATCACCGTGATGATGTTTAGCATCTCTTGGCAGCTTGCCCTGGTGGCACTCTTGGCGCTGCCGCTGACCGCGCTGATCATCGGGGTCATTGGCGGGCGCTCGCAGCGCCAATTCAAAACACAGTGGCGCGCTACCGGCCAGCTCAATGGTCAGGTAGAAGAGTCCTTCTCCGGCCACGATCTGGGCATCGTCTTTGGCCGCACGGAGGATATGACGCGCCAATTTGATGAGCGCAATGACGAACTCTTCCGCTCCTCCGCGCTGGCGCAATTCCTCTCCGGCATCATGATGCCCATCATGCAGTTCGTCTCTTACTTGTCTTATGTGGCCATCGCCGTCCTCGGCGGCCTGCGCGTGGCCAACGGGCAGATGACCCTGGGCCAGGCCACCGCCTTTATCCAGTACTCCCGCGAATTTAACCAGCCGCTGGGCCAATTGGGCGGCATGATGCAGCAGGTGCAATCCGGCGTGGCCTCTGCCGAGCGCGTCTTCGAGTTCCTCGATGCAGAAGAACAATCGTTGGAGAACACCAGCGATGAGCTAACCGGCCGCGCCCGCGGCCGCGTGGAGTTCCAGGACGTTGACTTTTCCTATTCGCCGGAGAAGGAACTTATTACCGGGCTCAACCTGCGCGTGGAACCGGGACAAACCGCGGCGATCGTCGGCCCCACCGGCGCCGGTAAAACCACAATGGTCAACCTGCTCATGCGCTTTTATGACATCGATTCTGGGCGCATTCTTATCGATGGCCACGATACCGCCCACATGCCCCGCACCGCCCTGCGCTCCCAAGTGGGCATGGTGCTACAAGATGCCGTCCTCTTTGAGGGCACCATCATGGACAATATCCGCTACGGCCGGCTCGATGCCACGGACGATGAGGTCATCGCCGCGGCCAAAGCCACCTACGTGGATCGCTTCGTGCACTCCCTGCCGGAGGGTTATGATACCGGCATCGACCAAGATGGCGGCGCCATCTCCGCCGGTGAGCGCCAGCTGATTACCATCGCCCGCGCCTTTTTGGCCCAGCCCGCATTGCTCATCTTGGATGAGGCCACCTCGTCCGTGGATACCCGCACCGAGGTACTCGTCCAAGACGCCATGAATGCCCTGCGTGCTGAGCGCACCTCCTTCGTCATCGCCCACCGCTTGTCCACCATCCGGGATGCTGACCTGATCTTGGTAATGGAAAACGGGAACATCGTCGAGCAAGGCTCGCACGAAGAACTACTGAGCGCCCAAGGCGCCTATTGGCGCCTGCACCAATCGCAGTTCAATAAGGCTTAAAGGGAAGCTGCAGCGTGGTTACTGCACGTTGAGCTGGACCTGCGGGGCGTGCAAATTAGCGCCCTGCAGGTTGACCAGCTCCATGGTGACATCTTGCAGCGAAATGTGCTCCATCAGCACGTTCGGGATAGGAGCATCGGGCACCACGTGCGGGTCGGGAACGCCCAATTGATCAAGCACCGCGTTGAGATCGCCGTTGGATAAATCGACGTTTACCGGGATGGTGGGGTGATCCACCACCGCGGGCGTTGTCTGCAGTCCAGTGGTCAGGACGGTGACCGGCCCGTCCGTGACGGTGGTTTCCACGTCACCAGTGGTTAGCTTGCCTTGCCCCAAAGCCGCGGGCAGGGTCAACGCCAGGTTTCGCGCGGCCAACTTATCACCTACGAGTTTCAGCGCTCGTTGCTCACCCTGTGCGGTAGGCACAGTGATAAGCGAGGCGCTTACGTTCCCAGTCAGGGTGACATTATCAGCAGTCACCGTGCTGAGTTCAGATTGCGCTAAGGCCAAGCCTTCCTGCGCACGGGTTTCCTCAGGTTGGTTCACCGCACACACCGCTGTAAAAGCGCAGAGCACTGCAAGCGCACTACCTTTTACCACACGAGCAGAGCGACGACGCGGTAGTGAGCTCAGCCTGAATAGCTTCATGCTGAAACCGCCAGTTCTTTGGCCTGGGACTTTTTCTTCTTCTTGTGCTTCTTAGGGGACTTCTGGCGATCCTGTGGCTGCCAGGCAAATGCGAGCGCACCACCGATAATGCCCAAAAGGCTGCCTATTACGAAGCCACCCAGATTTGTGGTGGGAAGCGCGATGATTGCTACCAAGATGGCTAAAACGCCCAGGTAAGACGACGTCTCCTGCCGAAACCAAGATCCAAAGCCGAACATGATAAGTGCCGCACCAATAAGGAGCGTCGAAACGCCAGACACCGTGGAAATCATGACCAACAGATCAGAAATGCGCACAGTAATATAAGCCGGCGCTGCGATGGCGATGCCGGACAAGATAAGCAACAAGCCTCCCGCGAACGGACGACGCTTGCGCCAGTGTTTAAACCGCTGCCACCAGCTTTCTTTAGGGGCCACTCGGGTGACGGCTTTGTCATTTTTGTTATTCGCTGCGGAATCCTGCGGTTCATTAGCACTTTTTACCGCATCCGCTACCGACTGCGATGTGTTGTCTCCATCGCTTTCCGCCGCGGCCGTTGCTTCAGCACTAGCTTCAGCGGTGCCGTCGGCCTTCGTCTCCGCAGCACTAGTGTGATCTGCGCCAGCTGCGGCCTCGCCAGCGGTATTTCCGGCCAGCTCTTGGGAGGAATCTTGGGCGCTGCGTGCAGCTTCGCCGTTATCGGTACCGGATTCGGTCACCGCAGGCATGCGCAAAGTCTCATCATCAGAAGACTTAGCAGCCATTGTTGTTGCTTCCCCTCTTCACCGTCACATTCACACCAGAGGCAGCGAGCCTTTCTGCTCCCACCGAGGTCGTGCGAATATCATCCGCGCTCAGGGTCACCTTCTGCGCGTACAATCCCCACGAACCTGGATCTGCCCTGTCATTGACCTGGCTAGCATCAATACCCACGTTGGCGTTCGTCAGATCCAGCTGACCCTTAATGTCGGTAGCACCAACCAAGAGGTTCTCTACCTCCACACTGTCATCACCATTCGCACGGAGGGCGAAGGTGGTCTCGCCAATCCCTGGGACATCAGGAAGGTTGGCGGACAGGCACAAGTTGGAAGCCACGGCGTGCTCAAACTTCAAGCGCGCGGCGGGGATGGTTTCTTCTCCCATCTTGTCCCTATCAACAAAGATCGACAATCCTTCGCCCTCCAGGTGGCTCATGTTCACCTTAAAGAAGGTTCCTGAAAGTGCGATATTGGCGGTCAAGCCGCCTTGGGCTACCGCAAAACCTGTTACACCAAAAGCTGCAAGCCCGGCAGTCAGTGCGGTTGCAAACTTTGGAATACTAATCCTGCCCATGAAGGAACCTTTCTGTGGAATTGAAAAGGCGGGGTCCCTGCCTGTTTTAGCGGCATCCCCCGTCTACGGTGAATTTTCAGCCCACTCTTTACCGCGGCCAGAGATTTACAGGCCGAGGATGAGTAATAGACCTACGCAATCCACTGATTAAATGAGCTTGAACACACGTTAACACTACCTGAGACACATCACACAAAAAGGGGTGCAATTAAATACGCCCGCAACGGTGTAGTCCAGATCATATGTTTAATGAAGACTATCGCACCCCCTGCCGTTGTCAACTTCCAATCCCCCACTAAACCTGCAGCGTACAAAGTTGCACCCCCAAATTTGTGCGCCATGTAATAGGTGTGCACCGGTGTGTGTTACGCTACACAACCAACAGATTTTATCGACTAAGGAGGGTCGAATTGTCCAACTCACTGAAACCCGAAAATACACAGGCAAACGAAGAAAATACCCACATTGATTCCCCTCAGTCCGGTGCAGAAGAAGTAAACGCTCAGGATAAGAAGGAAGAAAAGCGCGAACTGCGCCGCGCTCCTTTGGGCCCGGATTCCCTGTTGTGGAAGTGGGGCTCGGATAACCGCCTGCAGCTGCTGCGTGGCTACACCGGCATTTTGCAGAATATGCACCCCGCGATTGGTCAGTCCCTTTTGGACCACTCGAAGTTCTTCGACGAACCTTTCGCCCGCCTGCAGCGCTCTACGCCGCAGATTATTGAGTCCATCTACGATGATGGGGACATCGGCGAGCGCATCCGCGACTACCACGTCACTATTAAGGGCACGCTGCAAAATGGCGAGCGTTACCACTCCTTGAACCCAGAGACTTACTACTGGGCACACGCTACCTTCGTCTACCGCGTTATCTACGCCCAAGAGCTCTTCGGTACCCCGTTCACCAAGGAAGAGCGCGACCAAATCGTTCGCGAGGGCGTGACTTGGTGGGATAAGTACGGCATGTCTGAGCGCCCGGTCATTGATAACTACGATGACTTGATCAAGTACATGGATGAGATGGCAGACACCGTGCTTGAGCGCAACCAGACCGTTGACTTCGCACTGCGCACCGCACGCGTAGAGCCGGTCAAGGCTCCGGAAGGCGTTCCAGAGGCCGTATGGAAGGTTATCTGGAAGCCCATTATGCGCAGCGCTATCTGGTTGACTGTGGCTACCCTGCCGCAGAAGTACCGCGACATCTTGGAGCTGAAGTGGACCAAGCGCGACCAAAAGCGCTTCGACCGCATCGCCAAGTCCGTTCGCTTCATCATGGACCACCTCCCAGAGGATAAGCGCTACATGGAGCCGGGTCGTTCCTTGATGATCAAGAACGGGATGATCGAGGGCAAGTACAAGGAGCCGAAGAAGATCCAAGGCTACAACGCCACCCAGGCTAAGGACTCTGCTGCCACCGCGGAATCTACCGACAAGCCGGATTCCGATGATGCAGTAGCCGCACGCCGTGCAGCCGGCTGCCCGTTCTAAAACATACCGGCTTCCTTATTGTTCGTGAGCTTTTTAGCTCACGAACCTTTTCATTGATCTTTCTGGAGCGTGCATTACATGTCTTTACCACGCCGTCTACAAGAACGGCCCTTGCCACAGCAATTACTAACTGAGCTACAACATCTCACCACTAACTACTCCACCGGTTCGCTGGATAAAGGCGAACGCAAAGCGGTCCACTCCCCCTTATTTGAAGAAGAATTAGGCTGGGTTGGAGTAGGTTCCGAAGAAGACGTAGATGAAGCTTTCCGCCGTTCGCGTCAGGCCCAAAAGGCCTGGGCCGATACCGACGTTAAACAGCGCGTAAAGGTAATGAAGCGCTTCCACCACCTCGTGGCTAAACACCGCGAGCTGCTTGCGGATTTCATCCAATTGGAAACCGGCAAGGACCGCACGGCCGCCTTTGATGAGGTACTCGACGTACTAAATAACGCGCGTTATTACTCAAATAATGCGCCAAAGCTATTGGCCACCCAGAAGCAGCCGGGCGCATTTCCGCTCATCACCAAAACGCACTTGCAGCGAGTTCCTAAGGGCGTTGTGGGGCAAATCAGCCCGTGGAACTATCCATTAGCATTGGGCATTTCCGATGCCGTTGCGGCACTGCTTGCCGGCAATGGCGTTGTGGCCAAGCCCGATGGATCCACCCCGTTTTCTAACCTGATTTCCCTCTACCTCTTGAAGGAAGCAGGACTGCCGAAGGATTTGCTGCAGATCGTTACCGGCTCCGGTCGAGTCGTTGGCTCAGCCATCTCCGAACACTGCGATTACCTGATGTTTACCGGTTCCACCAAGACCGGCAAGATTTTGGGCGCCACCGTAGGCGAGCGCCTCGTCGGATACTCCGCAGAACTGGGTGGTAAGAACCCGATGATCATCGCGCCGGATGCGGACATCGACAAGCATATTGACACCATCGCTACCGCTTGCTTTTCCAATTCGGGCCAGCTGTGCGTGTCGATTGAACGCATCTACGTCCCCGATGCCATCTTCGATCAATTCATTACCGCATTCCGCCGGGCAACCGAATCCATCAAACTTGGTTCCGGTTTGAACTGGGACTACACGATGGGTTCACTCATCGGCCAAAACCAACTAGATGTGGTGCAGCACTTTGTCGACGATGCCGTAGATAAGGGTGCCACCGTTATTACCGGCGGCAAGCCCCGCCCGGATATTGGCCCCTACCACTTTGAGCCCACGGTTCTCACTGATTTGGCAGAAGGCACCGAGCTTGCAGAGCAAGAGGTCTTTGGCCCCGTGGTGTACGTGCAACGCGTGCGCGATGTCGAAGAGGCCATCGAGCAGGCGAATAAATTGCCCTACGGTCTGAACTCCTCTGTATTCGGCCAGCCCGAAACCGCGCAAGGCATCGCTGAGAAAATCGATGCAGGCAGCGTGACCATCAATGACGGCTACGCCTCCACGTGGGCCTCAATTTCCACCCCGTTGGGTGGCGTCAAGGAGTCTGGCGTTGGCCGCCGCCATGGCCACGAGGGGCTGACCAAATATACGGAAGCGAAGAATATCTCCTCGCAAAGGATCATGCCGATGCGCGGACCAAGTTGGCTTCCCAATAAGTACTACGGCACCCTGCTGAGCTCCGCGTTGCGCTTAGGAAAAACCTTGCGCTTCCTCCCCTAGGCACTGCGCAGCATAACCAGCCACCTTTTAAATTCAGTAACTCACTTCACATTCAATGGGTATCTGTGTACTATCACAACATATTCACGAATTGTGTCCTCTGGGAATATAAATTGCACAACACACAGCGGCCAGTAAGCGCCCTGTGAAACTCGAAAGGAACAGTATGTTCAAGCCATACCGCCGACCGACTGTCGCAGTGGTTGGTGCCGGAGTAGCCGGATGCGCCGCGGCTTCTGAATGCGCATTCTCTGGATTCGACACCGTTCTTTTTGAACAAGAACCATACATCGGCGGCCACTTCAATTCCGCTGAAGCCACCGAGGTTTCCCGGAAGTACCACTTCCGTACCCCGTACCTCCGCCTCACCAAAACTGATGGCTCGCCAGCTTCTGTAGTACGCCACCTTGAGGAGGCTGTTGCTGCCAGTGGCGCCGAGTTCCGCGGTTCCACAGCCGTTACGGGTGCCGAATTCGACCGTGCAGAAGGCAAATGGGAAATCTCCTACCTCGGTGATTCTGGTCAGGAAACCCAAGCTTTCGATGTGTTGATTCGCGCCACCGGTGAGGAATCCCCGTGGATTTCCGTTCCGGGACGGTCAAAGGCCAGCGTCGATGACATGTACCTCCACCACGGTGTAGAGGTATTTGGGCTGCCTAATGCCCTCTTCGTTGACGGCCCCACCCCGCGCGACTCTTACCTCAAACGTCGCCCACTGGCTGTCATCGAAGCCCGCGCCGATCACTGCCGTCGTTACGTCCGCCAGCTCGAGATTCGTGGACCAGGAGAACTAACCGTCAAGCACGATAAGTGGTTGGTTCAGCCCGGTACCGTACGCGGAATCCGCGAAGTGCTCGCAGGGTTCGATGCACCGGCCCATGATTTCAAGCGAGCATCCAACTATGCCCCTGAGTCCTCCTCGTCTGAACGCCAGAATCAACAAAAGTCCGCTACTGCCCTTAAGGAGGCATAATGACTACTCTGAGCAATCCTGAAAGCACTGTAAACGACAAGCACACCCAGACCGCAGATAACAATACCGATAACCTGCCTGAGCTGGGCCCAGATTCCATCCTGTGGCAGCGCTTTGGTGACTGGCGCTCCGCATTCGTCGCACTGTCTGCTGGTCTTTTGCAGATTGCCCAGCGTGACGTCAGCCGGTCCCTGGTGCAGCACTCCAACGTTTTTGATAACGAGGTTGCACGCTTGGTTCGCTCCGCCTTCCCGATCATCCGCACGATCTATGAAGGCCCAGAAGTTGGCGTCATGATTCGTGACTTCCACAAGGACATCAAGGGCACCCACCCAGATGGAAGCCGCTACCACCCGCTGAACCCGGATGTTTACTACTGGGCACACGCCACCTTCGCTGCAATGCCGTACCAGCTGGCCGGCAACTTCATGGATCCTTTGACCCCAGAGGAGCGCGAGCAGCTCTTCCAGGAGACCCGTACCTGGTACACCTTCTACGAGGTTGCAGAGCCCGACGATGCGCCAAAGACGTACGCTGAGTTTGAAGAGTACGTGGACAACATGATCGATACCCTCGATATCAGCGAAACCATCGAGCGCTCCCGCATCATCAACGGCCTCACCCTCGACACCCCAGATCCCAAGGTGCCCAACTGGCTGTGGAAGCCCATTGCACCTTACGCATCCCGCCTGCTGTTGTGGGTTGCTATCGGCATGATTCCGGACAAGCTGCGCAACAAGCTTGGCTGGGAGTGGACCAAGAAGGATGAGCGCAAGCTCAAGATCTTCTCCCGCGCCGTCCGTGGCGTCTTCTCCGTCCTTCCGCGTAAAGCACGCATGGTTCCTATTGCTACCCGCGCCTTTGAGAAGGCGGAAGCTGAAGGCGGTTTCCACTACTAAGGCCTTTACCCCTTCACTCATAGTTACTGAATACTGACTCCCACGATTGCACCTTGAGGCCTTAAGGTAGATAACAACGTGGAGCATCAGTAGTGAAGGAGCACGAATGACAACCGTGTCCGGTTGGATTGCTATAGCCACATCGATTCCGGTGTGGCTATACTTTTTCGCCCGCATAGGCGCGCTCATTAAGTTCATCCGCGCGGGCGGGCCAACCCAACTAGAGCGCACCAATAGCCCCGTAAAACGCCTCGGGCGCGTGCTGGCAGAGGTCTTCGGCCACACCCACTTCAAGGGAAAACCATTGGTCAATGCTGCCCACTGGGCGGTCATGGTGGGCTTTTTATTCGGCATCCTGGTGTGGTTTGAGGCCTATATTCAAACCTTCGCCCCGGATAAAGGGTGGCCCGGCTTAAGCACCTGGCCGGTGTATCACTTTGTGGAAGAAGTACTTGGCATCGGCACGGTGCTGGGTATCTGCTTCCTCATCGGCGTGCGCCTGAAACTAGGCGATACCGAGCGCGGCAGCCGCTTTTTCAACTCCCAAACGGCAGCGGCCCGCTGGGTGGAGGCCATCGTTTTCATCGAGGGCCTCAGCATGCTCTTGGTCAAAGCCTCCAAAATCGCAGCTTTTGGTGGAGGTTCCGCAGTCGCGGACTTCTTGACTATTCATTTAGCTAAGGCACTGCCTGAATCCCCGGCACTGGTCAGCTTCTTCGCCTTGGTCAAGCTGCTATCCGGGCTCCTTTTCATCTTCTTTATTTCCCGCAAGTTCCAGTGGGGTGTCATGTGGCACCGCTTCATGGCCTTTTTCAATATCTTTTTCCAGCGCAATACCTCTGGGGAAAAGGCGCTCAAATCCCTGCCCACCCCGGATCTGGAAGAAGACATCACCCCAGGCAGCTGGAAGATGCTGCTGGATTCAACCGCCTGCACCGAGTGCGGCCGCTGCCAAGAGCTGTGCCCGGCCTGGAATACCGATAAGCCACTGAGCCCCAAAAAGGTCATGATGGACTTGCGCCAAGGCGCGCTAGATAATTACAACCCGCACGAGGGCCTCGATGTGCTCTCGATGGCTGGCGTCATTGACGATGACGTCCTGTGGTCCTGCACCAACTGCGGTGCCTGCGTGGATCAGTGCCCCACCGATATCGAGCACATTGACCATATTGCAGACCTGCGCCGCTTCAAGGTTTTGGCAGAATCCGATTTCCCATCGGAGCTTACCGGCCTATTTAAGAACATGGAGACCAAGGGCAACCCCTGGGGCCGCAATAATTCCGAGCGCCGCGCCTGGATTGATGAGGCGCGTGCCGATGGCATCGAGGTCCCCATCATTGGCGAGGATGCCGCGGACTTCTCCGATATGGAATACCTTCTCTGGGTAGGCTGCGCCGGCGCTTATGATGACAATGGCCGCCGCACCATCCGCGCCGTCGTGGATCTTCTCCACACCGCCGGCGTGAAATTCGGTGTGCTTTCTACTGGTGAGACCTGCACCGGCGATCCCGCCCGCCGCGCCGGCAACGAGTTTTTGTTCCAGATGATGGCGCAACAAAACGTTGAAACACTCAACAACGCTTTCGAGGGCGTGCCGGAAGGCCAGCGGAAAATCATCACGACCTGCCCGCACTGCTTTAATACCATCCGCAATGAGTACCCGGACTTTGACGGGCATTTCGATGTCTTCCACCACACGCAGCTGCTCAACCGCCTGGTGCGCGAGAAACTGCTGCAGCCGGTTCCGCGCACCCCGGAAAACCGCAAGCCCATCACCTACCACGATCCGTGCTTCTTGGGCCGCCACAATAAGGTCTTCGATCCCCCGCGCGAGCTTCTCGAGGCCACGGGCGTGGAGCTGCGCGAGATGGACAAGTCCCGCGATGAGGCCTTTTGCTGCGGCGCTGGTGGCGCGCGCATGTTCATGGAAGAAAAGCTGGGGTCTCGCATCAATGGGTTCCGCACGGAGCAGGCACTGGAGACCGGCGCCGAGGAAATCGCCACCGGGTGCCCGTTCTGCAATGTCATGATGACCGGCGGTGTGAAGTCTTTGGCCGCCGAGTCCACCCCCACCACCCAGGTCAACGACGTGGCCACCATGCTGCGCAATTCCATTTCCCTGGATGACAAGGGCACCCTTCCAGAACCCCGCCCCAAGGCGTTCTTGGGCACCCCAGTGCGCCACCGTGCGGCTTCAGCTACCACTGCCGCTGAATCCCCCACGGCGCCCGCGCTTGCCGATGCCCCATCCTCCACCAATACCCCCACCGCTACTACGCCACCTGCCGCGCCCTCCGCGCCTTCTGCTCCTTCGGCACCGGCGGCTCCAAGCGCGCCCTCTGCCCCAGCCACACCCTCTGCTCCGACGGCACCGGCGGCCCCCAATGCTGGGGCTCCATCCGCGCCAAAGGCTCCTTCTACCCCGGCTGCCCCCAAGGCCCCTTCGGCACCCAGCGCACCGAGTGCTCCCTCCGCGCCTAGCGCGCCAACCCCACCGGGTGCTCCCACGCCGCCAAAGGCTCCCAAGGTCCCTGCCGCTCCGAGTGCTCCTTCGGCACCGAGCGCCCCGGCGGCTCCGAGCGCTCCAGCAGCACCAAGTGCTCCGGCAACTCCAGGTGCCCCGACTCCGCCGGCTGCACCTAATGCCAAGGCACCCGCGGCACCCCAGCCGCCTAAGGCCCCGCAGCCACCCGCTGCTTCGCAAGCACCAACTACGCCACAACCACCTGCAGCTCCACAGCCACCAAAGGCTCCGCAAGCTGCCAAGGCGCCACAGGCTCCAGCAGCGCCAAAGCCACCGCAGGCCGACAAGAAACCCGAGGCAGCGGCACCACCCGCGCCTCCTGCTCCGCCGGCATCGGCCATGCCGCCCGCTCCGCCGGCACCACCGGCACCACCGGCGTCATCGGAAAGCGCAGAGGCTCCCAAGGCCCCCAAGCCACCGGAGCCGCCGAAGGACGCGAATACCGAGTAGGCATGTGCAGGGGTGAGTGCGTACGCTGTGATTCATGCAATTAGATGTGGGATGGGCTGCGGATACTTTTGTTCTGGCAGCAGGTGCGACGGAAAACACCACTAGCCTCGTTTCCTTTGCCTGGATCATGCTTGCGGCGCTACTGGCGCCCATAGTGTCGTTCATGTTGGGCAATCGGCTGCCAGCCGTTGCCCTTTTGATCATCTTTGGCATGGTCATCGGCCCATCGCTTTTGGATGTCGCGCATGAGGATGCCGGCATCAGCATGCTGAAAGAGCTGGGTGTCGGTGCGCTCTTCTTGCTCGCCGGTTTTGAAATCGAGATTTCTACGCTCAAGACCAAAGAAGCGGGAACTGCGCTGTCCACCTGGCTTATCTGCCTCGTGGCCTGTGGTGTCGGTGCGTACTTCTTGGTCGATAATGTCCCGGGTGCCATCGTGGTGGCGCTGGCGCTAACGTCCACGGCACTGGGCACACTTCAGCCCATGTTGAAACAGGATCGCGTGCTCGAGACCAAAGTGGGCAAATCGGTCATGATTCACGGTGCTATTGGTGAGGTCGCCCCCATTACCGCGATGGCCCTGCTGCTCAGCACGCGCTCCACGTGGACCACGCTGCTAATTATGCTCGCGTTCATCGGCATCGCCGTGGCCGTCGCCATCATGCCGGCTGCCATTGCCACGACGATTCCGTGGGTTAAAGCGGCGTTTATCTCCGGTGCAGGGTCCACCAACCAGACCATTTTGCGCCTTATCATCCTGATCCTTGCCACCCTCATGGCCATCACGGCGGTCTTTGAGCTAGACATCGTGCTGGGTGCCTTCGCCGCCGGCATCATCTTGAACCGCATCATTCCGGATGAATTCCATCGCCGGCTAGAACACCGCCTCGATGTGGTCTTCCACTCCATGCTCATCCCGGTCTTCTTCGTGGTCTCTGGCATGACGATTAACTGGGATACCATCGCTAATAACCCGGGGAAGGTACTGGGCATCCCGGCGCTTATTCTCGTTACCCGCGGCCTGCCGGTATTCCTGCGCGAGAATGTGGGTCACACCGGCTCCGAAATTGAAACGGTGCGCGAACGCCTGCAGGTCAGTTTGTACACGGCTACCGGCCTGCCGATCATCGTTGCTGTGACATCGCTGGCGGTTAATTCCGAATTGATGAAGCAAGAAACCGCCTCGATCTTCGTTGCAGGTGGCGCGTTGACCGTTGCCATCTTCCCGTTTCTGGCCAACTTGGTGGGAAGGAAAGACTCCAAGACGGTTGATGAATCCGACCCAAAGAAGAAATCGGATTCTAACGAGGACGACAAGGAAGAAGAGTCCCAAGAACTCTAATCTTTTACTCCGCACTAGAAGCTATGCCCTGCCACCGCGGCAGGGCATATTCTTTTTGAATCAGCTTGTCTATTATGGTGACTGTGACTAATAGCTACGGACCCTCCCCCTATGACCGGACACTGCGTCTATCTGATTCAGAGCGCAACGATGCCCTGACGGATCTAGCCCGCGCAGTGGGCGAAGGCCGCTTATCGATGACCGAGTTTGAGGAGCGCTCCGATAGCGTCATGCAGGCCGTTACCCACAAGGACCTAGCACCAATTTTCAGCGATATCCCTGCGACCGGATCGCAAGAGGTAAAGATCTACTCCCAAGGCGATGTGGACCGCGCCGCTAATGCCGCGAAGAAGCCTCGTATCGCTACCGCCCTGACCAGCTCGATCATTTTGATCGCGGCATCTCCTACTCTTGTCATGCTCAGCGCCACCATGAATAGCCCCTGGTTGCTGGCGGGTGGCGCCGTAGCCGCAGCGCTCATTCCCATCGTGTGGATCCTCTTGTACGTGGCCAAGGTGGGCCCGCAATCGTGGCATGCCCCCTCGGTGCGGCAGATTGAGCGCCAACAGCAGCGCGAGATCCGTGCGCTGACGGCACACGAGCGGGCGCACCAAAAAGAATTAGAAAAGAAAAAGTGGGCCGAGCGCCGCCAACAGGCCGGTGAACTTACTGGTCAGGCTATGGAAATGGCGAAGAAGCAAATCAACAAGTGGAATAATAAATAGCGCTGAGGCGCGCTGCAATATTTCTTAACGCTGTGAAAGATGGCACAATATTGCCATGACTTCTCCCAAACCCCGCATCTTTGACCAGTCCGAAAAATTAAAGGGCATCGCTTACGATATTCGCGGTGAGGTCTCAGCGGAAGCGGAGAGAATGGAGCTGGACGGCCACACCATCCTCAAGCTCAATACCGGCAACCCCGCCGTCTTTGGCTTCGATGCACCCGATGTCATCATGCGCGATATGATCAGCGCCCTGCCCACCTCCCAGGGCTATTCCACCTCTAAGGGCATTACCTCGGCCCGGCGGTCCATCGTCACGCGCTATGAGCTCGAAGATTTCCCGCATTTTGATATCAACGATGTCTTCTTAGGCAATGGCGTATCAGAACTTATCACCATGACCACCCAGGCGCTGCTCAATAACGGCGATGAGATCCTCATCCCAGCGCCCGATTACCCGCTGTGGACGGCGGCAACCTCGCTGGCCGGTGGCACACCAGTGCACTACCTATGCGATGAGGAAGATGAATGGAATCCGTCTATCGAGGATATTAGATCCAAGGTCACCGAAAAGACCAAGGCCATCGTGGTCATCAACCCGAATAACCCAACCGGTGCGGTGTACTCGCGCGAGGTCCTGCAACAAATCGTGGATATCGCGCGCGAGCACAACCTGCTCATCTTGGCCGATGAGATTTATGACCGCATCCTTTATGACGATGCGAAGCATATCTCCATCGCCTCGCTGGCCCCCGATCTCTTGACCTTTACCTTTAATGGCCTGTCCAAGGCCTACCGAGTATGCGGCTACCGCGCGGGCTGGATGGTCATTACGGGTCCGAAGCATCATGCGCACGGGCTCATTGAGGGACTCGAATTGTTGGCCGGTACCCGCCTGTGCCCGAATGTTCCCGCGCAACACGCCATCCAAGTGGCACTGGGCGGGCGCCAATCTATCTACGAGCTCACCGGGGCTGGGGGACGATTGCTGCGCCAGCGCAATATCGCTTATGACAAGCTCAATGAGATTCCGGGCGTTTCCGCGGTAAAGCCCAAGGGCGCGCTGTACCTCTTCCCGCGTTTGGATCCCAATGTCTATGAGATTCACGATGATTCCAAGCTCATGTTGGACATCCTCAAGGCGGAAAAGATCCTCATGGTCCAAGGCACCGGCTTCAACTGGCCGCACCCGGATCACTTCCGCGTGGTCACGCTGCCCTGGGCCTCCCAATTAGAAAACGCCATCGAACGCTTGGGCAATTTCTTAGTAAGCTACCGCCAATAGCACCCCAGCAGGCGATTGGTAATTGCAGTAATAATCGTTCACAATACACCGTATGGGACGGCATTCCTCGGTTTCTAATTCCACGTCGGGCTCGGCTTCGCGGCATCGGCAAGCGCAGCGTCGATCGGAGCCCAGCGGGCACGCGCCAGGCCAGTCGGCGTTGGAACGCCTACATCCACGTCAGCTGGCGCAGAAGGTATCCGGCCACCCGTGGCGCGTTGGGCTGGCCACCGCCATCGGCGCGGCGCTCATCGCCATGCTGATAAGCCTCGTCTTCCTCTGGCCGTCTAGTGCCGCCTCGAAGCACACCTCGGAGGAGTTCGAGTCCACCTACGCGCTGAACCACCCGCAGGTTGAGGCAACAGTGGAAAAGACTGACCATTCCGCGTGCCAATCGGAGCAGACCGGCCTGGCCTTCGATACCCCGCCGTTGATTCCGGAAAAGGAAGAGGTGGACTGTGACCGGGCGCTGGTGAAGATCACCTCCGGCGAGGACGAGGGGAAGATGACCCAATTGGTCACCTACGGCAACGCGGGCGACCCAGAATTGCAGCCGGGCGATAATATCGTGCTGTCCAAGGCCACCGATCCCACCGGGTCCGTCTCGTATGCCTTTGCCGATTATCAGCGCAGCAATAGCCTCCTTCTGTGGGGAGTGGTCATCGCTATTGTCATCATCGCTTTCGCGGCCTGGCATGGGGTGCGCGCGATCATCGGCTTGGGGCTAAGCCTTGGCATCGTCTTTAGCTTCCTCATCCCAGCGCTCATCGCGGGCACCAATCCCCTATGGGTGGCGCTTGCCGCCTGTACCGCCATCATTCTCCTTGCCGTTCCCCTCGTCCACGGCGTGAATTGGAAATCCGCCTCCGCGGTGGGCGGTTCCCTGACTGCGCTCGCCATCGCCGCATTCCTTGCGTGGGCGGCCATCGATAGTTCGCAGCTGCAAGGCTATAGCTCCGAAGACAACCTCAAGCTGCTGTTATATATGCCCAACGTTTCCATCCTGGGCGTGCTGCTGTGTGGCTTCGTCGTAGGCGCGTTGGGCAGCCTTGCCGATGTCGCCATTGCCCAAGCCTCCACCATCACCGAGCTGCACGAATCCGATCCCGCGGCCTCACCGCTCGAGCTATTTTTATCCGCCATGCGGGTCGGCCGCGACCACATTGCCTCGATGGTCTATACCCTCATTTTGACCTATACCGGCGCCGCATTGCCCCTACTCCTGCTCATCACCGCCGCCGAACGCCCCGCGGGGCAAATCCTCAGCAGCGATCTCGTCGCCACCGAGCTCCTGCGCTCCGGCGTCGGCGCCATGGCGCTGACCCTCGCGGTGCCGATTACCACGCTGATTGCCGCGTTTACGGTTCCGTCGCGCCGCCGTTAAAGCGTGCGACCCAGCGCCTGAATCTTCCAACCGGCGTTGGACCAAGCCGCAACGTCGAGCACATTGCGGCCATCGATGATGTGCTTAATATCCACGAGCTCGCCGGCCTCGTTCGGGTCCAGCTCCTTAAACTGCTGCCATTCGGTGGCCAGGATGACTAATTCCGCCTCCCGCAAGGCGGATTCCGTATCGGCGGCATAGTCCAAGGTGGGGAAAACCTTTTTGGCGTTGTCCATGCCCTCGGGGTCATAGACGGTTACAGCCGCACCCGCCAAGGACAAGGACCCAGCAACCGAGAGCGCCGGCGAATCGCGCACATCATCCGAATTCGGCTTAAAAGCACAGCCCAGCACGGTAACGCGGTGGCCCAAGAGCGAGCCATTGAAGGCTTCTTTAGACAGATCCACCATGCGGTCGCGTCGGCGCATATTAATCGCATCCACCTCGCGCAGGAAGGTCAGCGCTTGATCGGCGCCGAGCTCACCGGCGCGCGCCATAAAGGCGCGAATATCCTTAGGCAGGCAACCACCGCCAAAGCCCAGGCCCGCGCCGAGGAACTTGCGGCCGATGCGCTTGTCTATGCCAATGGCATCCGCCAGCGCAACCACATCAGCACCCGCGATCTCACAAATCTCAGAGACCGCATTGATGAAAGAAATCTTGGTGGCTAAAAAAGCGTTGGCTGAGACTTTTACTAACTCTGCAGTCTGCAAGTCGGTCACGATGAAGGGCGTATCCTGCGCTAACGGCTGCGCGTAGATCTCACGGGCAAGCTCCTCCGCGCGCGATTCTGATTCACGGGTACCAAACACGATGCGGTCTGGGGTGATGGTGTCGTGCACTGCATAACCCTCGCGCAAAAATTCCGGATTCCACGCGATTTCCACGCGGGTTCCCTCGGGTGCCAAACTATCCGCCAGTTCTTGTAGTTCCGCCGCCGTACCTACCGGAACGGTGGATTTACCAAAGATGACGTGCTCCCCGCGCAGCTTAGGCACCAAGTCCGTGATAACGGCCTTAACGTAGGTCATATCCGCCGCATAAGAACCGCGGCGCTGCGGGGTTCCCACGCCGAGAAAGTGCACGTTGGCGAATTGCGCGGCCTCGTCATAATCCGTGCTAAACCCTAGGCGCCCAGCATCAATATTGCGCTCGAGCACCTCCGGCAGCCCCGGTTCAAAAAAGGGAACCTTGCCCGATTGCAAGACGGAGATTTTATCCTCGTCTACATCGACGCCTAATACTTCATGCCCCAATTCCGCCATGCAGGCGGCGTGGGTAGCACCCAGGTAACCGGTGCCAATAACAGTCATCCGCATAAAACCTCATCCTAGAGATTTTATGTAAATACCAGATTAATCCCTGCGGAAGTTCAGGTAAGACTTTGATGGCGTTGGGCCGCGCTGACCTTGGTACTTCGATCCCAATGCACCCGTGCCATAGGGGCTTTCCGCCGGCGAGGTCATCTTAAAGATGGCCAGCTGCCCCACCTTCATCCCCGGCCACAGCGCAATGGGCAGGTTTGCGGTATTGGAAAGTTCCAGGGTGATGTGTCCGGAAAAGCCAGGATCGATAAAGCCCGCGGTGGAGTGGGTTAAAAGCCCCAGCCGTCCCAGCGAGGACTTGCCTTCCAATCGTCCGGCAAGGTCAGCTGGGAGGGTGAATTTCTCCAGCGTGGCGCCAAGGACAAACTCGCCGGGGTGGAGAATGAAGGATTGATCCTCTTCTACTTCCACCAACGTGGTAAGCTCCGGCATCTCCGCCTTGGGGTCAATGTGCGTATAGCGGGAGTTATTGAATACCCGGAAATACTTATCCAAGCGCACGTCAACGGAAGAAGGCTGGATAAGCTCACTATCAAAGGGGTCGATGCCCAGCTCTCCGGAATCAATGGCGGAACGAATATCACGATCTGAAAGAAGCACGGACCCGATTCTACTCAATCGCCTGCCCAAGGTGTATAGTAGGGAAAGCGCATTTAGCGCAGTGCCGACGTAGTTTAATGGTAGAACTGCAGCTTCCCAAGCTGCTGGCGCGGGTTCGATTCCCGTCGTCGGCTCCATTGTCATGAGTCGCGACATGCTTGACAGGTCAGTCGCGACATCGTTGACAAACCGGCATCTTAGTCGTTTTTGTTCTGGGGGTGCCGGTTTTTCGTGTTTTGGGTCTAGGGGTGGGTCGCCTGGGCTAAACGACAAAAGGGGATGCGGACATTTTTTAGGACTATTCAGAGTAGCAGCTTGCGTCGGCGATGAGGTCATGGTCTGGCACAACCGCCAGTGAGACGAATTCTACCCCGTCATTTTCCTGGATGCGCTGCGCATTAAAGTCCGCGATGGCGGCCGGGTAGTCAACAAGTCCGCGTACATGGCAATCGGGGTGGACCTCGACGGCATCAAACACATCCTGGGATTGTGGATTGCCAAAGAAGAAGGTGCTTCCTTTTGGGCACACGTGTGCGCCAACTTATCTAACCGCGGGGTCAAAGACGTCTTTATTGTCTGCTGTGACGGGCTGAAAGGCCTACCAGAGGCTTCTAGAGGCAACCTGGCCGAATTCCATGGTACAAACCTGCATCGTGCACCTGATTCGCGCCGCGAACCGGCAGGTCACCTACGGGGATCGCCGGGGCGTATCGGCCGCGTTGAAAAAGATCTACACCGCCGCGGATGAAACCACAGCACAGGTTGCTTTAGACGAATTTGAAGCCTCTGAATTAGCAGAAAAGTATCCACGCTCAGTCAAAGTCTGGCGAGATGCTTGGGCGCGTTTCGTACCGTTTCTGCAGTTCCCGCCAGCAGTCAGAAAGGTAATCTATGACGGCGAATTCGATTGAATCATTCAACAATGAACTGCGTAAAGCTACCCGCAACAGGGTGCAGTTCACCAACGATGAATCA